>NZ_JBHFNU010000014.1:0-11321 GCF_041929145.1 Aerosakkonema sp. BLCC-F183
GAAAGGTTTTGTACCTTCGCCCGCGAACCCGAACAACGCAAAGTCGGCATTGATGCCCGGATTAGTGTGGAAGCAGTTAGCTACGAAGTAGACCCAGACCTAGCAGGAGAAACGGTAATTTTGTGGTGGGGGCTATTCGACGCCGTCGAGCCCTTCGATTTGCTGGCTCTTGCTTCTCTTTCTGATAAATTTTCAGGCGCTGAAATTGAAGCGGCGATCCTCGATGGAATGTACGAGGCGTTCTACCACAACGAACAGCTGACAACACAACACATCGCCCGATGCCTCTCTAGCACCGTTCCCCTTGCATCTATTGCCGCTGAGCAAATTGACTCACTCAAACTTTGGGCTGCTCGCTCTGGTGCTAAATCAGCCAGTATAGACTACCATCTTTCTCTCGAACTCAAACAGATGGCATCCAAATTTCAACACCCGCTTGAAGATCCTCTAAAAAACGATAAACTTTAGCTTTTAGCTTGTTGACTGGATCGTTCGCAGCGCAGTCTGCATCAAGCCACCGAATAGTTTACATACCACCCACGACGGTGTAGCAGCTAAAAACTGCCGCATGAGTGGAGGTGGAACGTTCTCAATCGTACAGATAACTGTTTCGGATACCAAATCTGTATGAGCGGGGTTTTCTAAATCTTCAGCCAGTGCGGGCAGATACTTTTCCACAATATAGAGCTGGCCATAGTCCAGTTCCGTTAACGTTAGCTTTTCCTTTAAAGCCTTATAAAGAAAAACTAACGCACCAACTAACTGGTTGAAAGTTTTACCAGTTGCTTCTTTTGCCAGTTGAGAAACCCTACCGGGACTAAGTTTGAGGATTTTGGCGATCGCATCGCGGCTGGCGTCCCCAGTTTCCTTTACCATCTGCCAAGCAACCTGGATCATCCCTCTAGCTTTTTGCTCTCCCTTAGATGCGGCATCTGGGGCTAAGTCGTAAGCATCTATAATTTCAACCGTACAACCGGGGAATTTCTGTCTGAGGGTGCCGATATCCTGCTCTGTCATAGCATCCCCAGCTAGGAAGTCCACCCAGATTTGTTCATCAGGTCGCAAGTGTGCCCGCACTCGTCCGGCATCTTGTATAATCTCTGCCCGCACTTGTGCGTTGTACCATGCTCCGTACCGTCCCGAGCGGTTGATGGGGTCTACTACTTCCCCGGTGAGGGCGTGCCACTCACCTGCTTTAGCTGCTAAGTTGGGTTTTGGCAGCCCGAAGTTGATTAAGTGGTTAGTGCTGGTGAAGCGGTTATTACCGCGAGTATCTTTAAACCAATAACCGCGAGTAGCGATCGCTTGTGGAAATTTATCTAGCTGACCTTTAAAGCCGATTATGGCCCTTTTCGAGTCCGGTACGTCAGTGCGATCTATCAGTCCTGCGATCGCCGCAGTAATTCGTTTCCAAGTTGTTTGGGCTGCGGTTCCTTTGGGATTGGTGCCGAGTCCTTTTACAATGCGGAAGTAGAGATTTTTGAAGGCATCTGGGGCAACTTTCTGCTCTATTTCTAGAATGTGTGCGATGCCTGTTTTGCGCTTTAAGTCGGCTATTGTAATAGTAGCATCTAAAAAGTTGACAAATTTAAAGCCGGATAAAGTGCGGCGATGGCGATTGCTAGGTCGAGTTATTTCTAATTCGCCCTGAGCGTTGATTTGGATATCTGTGTATTTGTCTTGACCGCTAATTACCTTAAGAAGCGATGAAAGCCAGTTGAAAACTGCATACTTTTTAATCGCTTCTTGTTTTTGCTCTGGAGTTTGGCATCCTTCTAATATGTGATTCCATTTGTGGGCGAGTGTCACTCTCAATTGCTCTTCCAGTTCGGGTATTCCAGGTGTGTCCCACGGGTCGGCGTTCGGGTTGGCTTTTGCCAATCTGGCTCTCAGTTTGGCAGCTATTGGATGCTCAAAAAATTCACCTAGTTTGCGGTAGCGCTGCCAAAATTTTACCAAAAGTGGGTCTACTTTTTCTCCAGCTAAAATTGCTAGGCTTTCGCCGTGGTTGTATCCATATTGGGGGATGTTTTCCAGGTTGGATAATACTCTCCAAACCAGCCTTATGAAAGGTCGAATTAAATTGTATTGTTGTGAATTTTCTGTTTCAAGCTGCAATGCTAATTGTGCTATAGCTGCTTTTGTGAATTTAACGTTTTTGGTTGCTTTTAGTAAAGTTCCAGGCTCATCCACAATCGCTACATCAAGGTGAGAAACGCTTCCCAAAGAATCTATGTGAGCCCGGAGATTGTATTTAGCTTTTAGTTGTTCTTGTCTTCTTTGTAAAAATACGCAGTTGGAAAATAAGGAACATCTTTGACAAATTGGGGAATTTTTTCCGCCGAAAATTGTTGCGTCTTTTTCAGAAGATGCGATGATAAATGTGTCGGTTTCGGGGCAGTTACCTGGAATGTCCGGCTGTTTTCCTTTGGGCGTGCGAGTGCGGTATGGCTGCAAGAGAGGAGTTAACCTCAAATAATCTAAATCCTCTCCGTTGTGACGGCTAATTAAGTCTTCCGAATTTTGTTCGACTGTTGCTGTAGTGGGATTTTTATGGTCTGCGGATATTATGAATATCCGCCCACCAATGTCTTTACCTTCTTCGTCGTATTCGAGCAGGTCAAAGTCAGCACGAGTGTATAATCCTGAATCGTGGGACTTCCCAGTACCGACGAGCGATCGATCTAACGTTGCTCGGAAACCTTTTTGGAAGGCTTCGATATTCAATCGGCGACGCTCTCCGGATTGAAAGATTATTTTGGGACAGCCCATCTCTACCCATTCCTGGAAAGTCGGCAAGTTTCCCGGTGAGTAGTTAATAGTTGTCAAACCTTTGTAGGGTACAATCGCACTGCATTGTGTTGGCGTTTGCTCCCGCAAGTTACCATTTGGTTGTATCCCTATGCTGTGGATAAATTGCACAAATTGAGAATCTTTTAACCAACCAGCCTGGTTTTTGGAGATTCTATTATTTGAGAGGTGCTTTACAAGCGAATGGCACAAATCCTGCCATAAATGCTGAAGTTGGCGATCGGCTTGAAGTATTAACCATTCTGAGCGGCTGATTTCCCTCGGAACCTGACGATCCCAATTAGCTTGTACGGACGTTTCCAGAGTGGCGTTACATTTAGCCCAAAATTCGGGAGCGCTGATGCGATCGACTTGCGATATTTGTCCTTCTACTAGCAGTTCGTCGATATCTAGCTTGTTCTTACTTTCCTGTCCCCACCACGCTACAGAGGGCTGAATGCCAATTCGTTCGAGTAGGTTGAAGGTGCGCCTGTAAGCTCCTTGTTGACCGATTAGGTTGTGGTTTTGAGTTGCCCCGGCGTCGGGACAGAAAACAATCCGAGCGCAGTTGGCTGCGGCTATGGTCTGCTGTAGCAGTTTGGCACTAGCTGTAAAATTACCGCCGGCGGCACCGATAACAAGGATGTCTGGGCGGTGGTACCTCAACCACAGAACTAGAGCTACTATAGCTGGTTTTAATGCTCCTTCTACCAGCCAAATTTCGCCGATTCTGGTGGTTTGCGGGTGACGGTAGACGAACAGGGGCAGTTCGCCAGACGGTAAGTGAGGGCCATTTCCTTCTTGATTGGCGGAAGACAGCCAGATGTATTTGGCCACTTTTTCCCGATCGTCTGAGGCGATTTGGAATCCGCAGATATTACCGTTGAAGTCTAGCGCTGCTAGAGCTATTCCCTGTACGCCCAGCAAGGTGGTATGGGAGCCCTTTAATTTTACTCCGGCTAGGTCTGCCGAGACGCCGTAAACTCGCATTCCCCTCTCCCATGAGTGAAACCATCTTTGGTTGACAGCAAAGTCGATTTCTGGCTCACTCAGGTGCCGCACACAGCGCAATTGCAGCCGATGCTTGTGGCTGAGATATTTATGGCTTAAGTTCGGCAGCTTCCGGTATTGGCAATTTCGCTCTTCAATTGAAGGCAGTTTTTTAAGTCGTTCCGCTTGTTCTTTCTGCTGCGCTTCCCGCTGTTGCCGCCACTGTTCCCGTTGCTGTTGCGATGCTGCTTCTAGTTCGGCTCTATTTCCCCAAATGCCGAATCCCCACTTATCCGTGCCCAGGAAAGTATAGCCCGGTGGATCGCTAAGGTTGCTCCGACAATGAATAAAGCTGGTTCTATTTGATTGACGGCAATCCGAGCGTGCCCCATCACATATAGGGCAGCTCCTTTTTAGGGAAGTGAATTCTCTGCTCATAAAGCACCTCCCTGGAGCTTCTTCTGGTTCTGCAAGGCAGATCTACCCCCACAAAAAATTTTGGTTTTGTCGCCTAACTCTGTTGGCATTGAGGTTTTCAGAGCTTCCTGATAAATGAACCTCTGCCTCCATGTGCTGGTGGAACAACCACTTTCACTTTCGGTGTGTTTGTTCTGGAGGTTGTTTCCTTGTTCAATGCTGGAGTAAATAGCGTAATTTCTTTTGATGGAATGAAATTCAGATGGCATCACGACATAATGCCAGATCTGGTTGTATCCATTATTGAAAGCGATCTTTTCTCTTTGATCGGGCTGGTTTTAAAGGGCTGAAAGCCTTACACAGTAAAGATTTTAAAAATCTGTTGTTAGGGGATGTGGGTGGTTTTGTTAGGGGATGTGGGTGATTTTGTTTTAACGCTAAAACTTATGTAACATAAGAGTTTGAGCCCTTTTTTAAGGGCTAACTTTGTTTAAAACAAACTGGAGGCTTACAAAGCCAAGGTTTTGTGTACCTAATTCGATCGACTGACGCTCACGACTGATACCCCCCTTTTTTTGGAGGCAGTACGGGAGTGGGATCGGGAGAGTGGTTTCGCGGGAGAAGGAACAACATTGAGGCAGTAAAAAGGGGTAGCAGACCCGGATTTGGTAAATTTTCTTTATTTTTCTTTGGAATTAGCCGCTATTACTCCTTTCCCGCTCAAAGAAGATCTATGAGACTGCGATCGGGGCGACCGGAGAAAAAAAGTAATGATAGACTAGCTTCTGGCCTGAAGGCAGTAAGCAAGAATTGCTCAATCTGGAATACACAGCAGCTTTCTTATCTTTGACTCCAGTTCTGGGGTTGTCTTGCGATCGCCGCGTTCGATCAGGGATATGAGATTTTGGGATACTCCGAGAAAACCAGCGAGCTTAGCCTGAGACCAACCTTTAGCTTTTCGGGCTTCTCTTATTTCGTTGTTAGTCAAGCCAATGCGAGGCTTGGGTTTAGGTTTAGCTTTGGGCGGTTTAACCTTGGATGCTAAAAGTTCTGGAATTGGCGTGGGTTGCTTAAAAGTTAACCCCGCTTCTAGCAGCCGTTCTATAATTTTTATTTGTCGCCAGCCTTCAGGTTTCTTACTTTGATTTCCTGGTCGTAACCATTCTGGGTATGTTCGATCGAAATAAACTTCCCAACCAAGTTTGATAAGCAGTTTTAAAGCGTTATCCCAGTTTTGTTTTAAAGTGTGCGCTCTCAACCGATCGCTACGCGCTGAATCGATTACCGTTTTAGGTATTACTGCTTCAAGCAGATTTTTTACCTTATATTCACCGCTCAAATGCACGCGACTATCGAGAGTTAGGTATAAAGCTAGTCTAAGAGTTAATTCATTATGATATGGATCTATTTTTAAAACTTGTTGAGCTAAATAACCGAATTGATATAAAGCTTCTCGTGACTTAGCTCCAGCTCGATTCAAAAAATCTTGAGTCCACAATCCAGGTTGTACAGTGATATAAACCTCTTCTGGTTTATCTATTTTTCCTTCCAGATTAAACTGACCGGTTAATTTAATATAGACATTCCACATTCTACCGACAGGAGCGCTTGCTATAATTTGTCCTTTTTTATTTTTTCCCTCTACCCAGAAAGCTTTGACTAACAAACAATCAAGAATGAAGGCAGTGTTGGTTATTTCTAATAACTTTTCTGTTCGGCTTTTTTTGTGATTCTTGTCCCAACCAAAATCTCGAATTATATCGCTGGCTTTCAAATGAAATTGGCTTTGCCAAGGGCGCTCCTGTTTCATAGTAAGAGCTGCAAAAACCAGGTGTAATTTAGCAGTTGTAAAGCCAAATTTATTAATAATTTGTTGAGCTTCATCCCAAGGTAGTAAAGTTATATCTCCTGGAGAAGTGATATAATGTTCGATATAGTTATTAGTATTGCCTTTGGCTTTATGCTGTAAATAGGCTATTCCCTGCTCATTCTTTTGCCATAAATCTTTCCGTATATAAGCTTCAAGGCTCGAAAACATTACTGCTGCGGACGGAATAGGAACTACAGGTTGAAGCCGTGGCTCTGTAACTAATGGGGGTTGATTTAATAAATAATTAGAATCAGCGACTACCGTATCCCAGATACTTTGCCCTTCTAAATTAGCTTTGAATTTGTCTATTATTATTTCAGCTATTTTCTGAACATAAAATTCAAATTCACTAGGAGCTAGTTTATTACCTGTGTTCTCAATAATTTTTTTAGCTATACTTGTCGCGATTTCTTTAATTTTTTCGGACAACCCCGATTGTAAAGCTGCTATCATATCTTTTATTGCCAAATCTACGTTATTATCCAGTTCGGCAATAATATTATTTCTGTCTCTACAGGCGAGATTATTATCTATACATAAAGTATCTTTATTTAATTTTTTTTCTTTATTTCTGTCTTTTTTCATATATTTATAGTTTGCGTTGATTAATATTATAAAATAATAATTAACTATTTGCCCGCTAAAAACAAATCGTGTTTAGCCCTCGTAGCAGCAACAAACTGCAAGTTTTTTTCCTGCTCCTTTTCCCAATCCTTCTCGGCTCTAGGATGTGGAAGCAAATCCGGTCTAATGTGAAAAACTCTTTCAGCCTCTAGCCCTTTAGAACCATGTATCGTGGTCAAAAATACTTCATTCTTATCGCTTTTAGATAAACGCTCGATCGCTCCAGTCAGTTCAACTGTATCTTGACAATTATTACCAGTATAGATAGCATTAAGGGTGAGGATGCGATCGTGCAAATCCACAACTACTGTAATCGGTACTCCATCAAAGAGCATTTCTTTTTTTCTTGACTCATACCACGTTTGCAAAGTATCAGTAAATTCCTGACAACTATACCGTTTGGTTGTCTCTCCTACAATCTCGCCCAGCAAACTATTCAGTTGACTGGCGATATCCTTATTTTTTATTTTGGCTGCAATTCCTGCCTTGAGCAGTTCGTAATATACTGGTATCAACGGATAAAAGCAGCGACAGATAATCAAATCGCCAGCTTTAGCTAACTTGGGAATTTCTGCTATTTTTATTGAGTTAACCGTTCCTGGTGGCGCATTCTTGCGAGGTTCGATTACATTATAAATTTGATTGGCCAACTCGATATGGGTAGTCGGACATCTATAGCAAATAGATAAAGATAATTGAATCGCACCTGTTCGTTCTATAATATTAGCAATACTTTGTCGATCGACTGCACTAAACCCCATGATAGCTTGACGTTCGTCGCCAACAAAAATCCCCCTAGCTCCGGCTTTATATGCCCTCATGACAATATCGATTTGTGCGGCGTTGAGGTCTTGCACTTCATCTACACACAGAAAGTCGTAGCTATATACTGGCAAATTCAACACAGATGGTAGCCATACCATATCTTCATAAGAAATAAATTCTCTACATTGACGTATTCCTATTTCTAGAATTTCAAACACAGCTTTTTGAATAAAATCCCAATCTCCTATACTGGGCAATCCATAATAATGGCATAATTGTTTTAATGTTGTGCTATTGCTGGGGTCAGTTAAAGTAAGTTGACTGAACTTTACCAACGATACCAATCGCTGGTATTCCAGCGCTGAATGTACCTTTCTATCTGCTAAATAATCCTTAACAATCACTGAATATTTACGTTTGTTAATCTCAGGCATATTGCGAAAAGCACGACATAAACTTGACAAACCCAAACTGTGTATAGTACTCGCTTCGATGTGTTTGGGCAGTTTACGATTTAGCTCATCAGCAATATGTTTGTTGAATGCTAGAAAACGCGAGCGTAGATTTTTGGGAATAAAATTAGCACCTTTTATTAAAGTAGTAGTTTTGCCACTTCCCGGTACAGCCGAAACTACACATGACCCCTCACCGGACGCTAACCAATCGAAGATTGCTTTTTGATAGACAGATGGCATAAATCCCAACACCATATCTCCTGATGTTGGTTGGTTATTAGCCTTATTATAAGAAATACGGTGCGGTGTTCCCAACACCATATCGCCTATTCCAGGAAGTGGAAGTTGTTCGTGAGCCACGTTTTTTTTTAAGCTATCAGCTATCAGCTATCAGCTATCAGCCAATTTGTAAGATTTGAATTCCTTACTATGCGTCGTCAATAACCTGACTCCTGATGGCTGACAGTTGATAGCTTACAGCTATTATAAACAACCAATTTAAATTTTTCAATACTGTCCCCGCCTTTCAATTAATTCAGAACGTACAGTTACCAGTAATTCTTTTGCTACTTTCACCGCTAGCTCATATTCGCTTATACTTTCATGTATCCCCCACTTTTTCCCTGTTTGTCTCTTGATATAGGCAAACACAACTTTATGCAGCATTTGGCCATTATTTTTATAAAAATCGCTCTGGATAGCATCTGGATTAACCACTCCGTTAGATTCCTCTAATTCTGACTCTCTTACCATCAACGGCAATAAGCATTCTAAAGGATTATCTATTAAACTTTTACCGCTACTGCTATCTGGAATCAACCACTTCTGGTCGAGTAACTTATAAATGGACGAACTAATTGCTGCGCCATACTTTGTCGCATTTTGGCGCTTAATTTCATCGGGTCGGCAAGATACTGCTGGATGGGGAGGAATAACTGCACTGTGTTCGATATCGATTTCTAATTCTTTAATAAATGTTGCATAGGTTGATGGTGGCATAGTATCTCGTAACCGCATACCGCCTGCTAAGATTTCTCCATTCTCATCGAGAGCGAATCCTTTTTGCTTTAATACTGTCCGCCGCTTGTATTCCTGGAAAGGCATGGTAATGCCATCTACCATTACCATCCAATCCAAACCTAAATGACCGATAAAATTAACCTTTACTTCTTCCTTGGTTCTAGATATTTGTTTTCTGACTACAGAAGTACCGACTGGTAAATCAATTGATTGCGGTAGAATTTGAATTGTGCGATTATCTAAAACAGCTTCGACTCTTATACTAACAGTGCGAGTGTTGCGTATTTGATTCATTCGTTCGACGATGGCATCGCATATTTTATCTTGAAGAGATGGGGAGGCTACTTTTTCATTATCTGGTTGAATCGCTCTTAAAACTTCATCGGCGGCATTCTTAAAAACATTATATAATCCTTTGGACTCTGAAACTGATTTGGTTGCGGTAAGCAGTCGCTCTTCGCTTTTTTGCTCAATCTGATTTGTTAAACTACCGCTTTGTTTTAATTCTGATGCTAAATTAAATTTAGAGTTGGTTTGAGTCCGAGTATTATTTACTGGTGGGGCGGGTAGATTTAAAACAATTATATCTCCCGCTTTTAACTTAGAAGTATCGTTAAATTTAATAACATTCTCCCCAGCCGAGTATTCGGTTTCAATAATAGGCTTTAAAATTACCTCAATTTCTTCTTCTCCATATCCAGATAGGGGCGCTAATTTCTGTCCTTCTAGAAATGAGAGAAAAATGTCCCGAATCCCCAATGCTTCGTGCGAGACAACAACGCCCCAATTTTCGTGAGTTAAGTCAGGTAAATTACCGGGTGGGCGACCCGGTACTCTACGTACTATACGCCCGAATTCTTGTTCTGCTACTGTCAGGCTTTTCATAATACATAAACTCACCTCTACTGATGCCCAAGGGTGAGAAAACCCTTCCCCTACCATGCCACAATGTACGAGGCAGATATACTCGCCGCTAAAAAAACGCTGATAGCTAGCACTCGGTTTACCTGCTAAATCGAAACCTTCCTTTTCGCTATGAACTAAGCCAACGCGCTCTTTCAGGATAGGAAAGTTTTGCAGCAGTTGGTATAATCGATGGGCGTGCGGTATGTTAAGAGCGCGGACAATCATGGCGTGCGGTTGGCCTGTACCACGTTTTTGAGTTAAAATTTCTACAGCCTTTTCTAAGACTGGCAAGCAAAAGGAATCGGCTAGTAAAATTTTTCTAAACCATTCTCTATCTGATTCAGCTTTAGCAAAAAATACTTCTGGTGTATATTCAATTTCTTGCCCATTTTCCTCTTCTACCAGGAACGCTTTGCTTGTCGCTTCTTTGTACATTACCCGTTTAATGGGTGGTTCTTTGAGTTGCCAAGCATCTTGAATGGTAAACTCGTAATCTGTAACTGGAGAATACCGTGTAATTATTTGTCCAGTTTCTGATGTATCTTCTAACGTTGTATACTGTATATGCGGAATCGGTTTGCTGTCGGAACGAAACCGAGAACCTGTTAAAAATACTAACAAACTTGAATTACTGGAGTTTAGACTAACCGCGCCCTAAAGCGCGGTTAGTCTAAACTCCAAGCAATCCAAAATAGCTCAGCTTCTAGCTGAGTAAAAAATCCTAATTAACATCAGGATTTAAGAAAGAAAAAAGTTAACTTTTCGAGTGCTTTTTGGTTCGAGAAACACCTTTTTTGACTATAGGATAACGAGTACGAGGCAACCGTTGTTGTCCCGTAGGCCAGCCTGGAGACTTTCCACGGAGTTTGGCAGAACAAGCAGGTGTACCAATCGCGGCTAAAACTCCAGGCATAGCTTGTGCAACTCGACCAGGGGTTAATTTAGAGAGAGATTTCTGCCAAGGTAACGGTCTATCTTCGACTATTTCACGAGCTAACCAAAGTTCCCAAGTAATCATCGGCATCAAATCGCTCCACCGCTCACACTGAAAGGGTGTACTAAATTTAGGTAAAGTCCAATGAAGACGTTGTTTAGCTAAACGATACCAATGGTCAACTCCAAAACGTCGCAAGTATAGCTGCCAAATTTCAGCTAAAGACGGCATTTCTTCTCCAATCCAAATTAACCATAAAGGCTTAGGCATTTTCCAAGAATACAAGCGCTCTATCCTTTCCACCCGAATTAGTTGCAGTTGATGTTGTGGCGCAGCTTGGAAATGTAAATCTTTCCATAAACTAATTCGTAATTTTCCTAATTGAGGATCATCCCATTCCACAGTTTCGATTGTTTCTGTCCAAGTGGTAGAATCATTAAGTTTAAATTTGTTACCGTGTCGGCGCGGACGACCCTTACCAGAATAAGGTGGCGGTGCAGTGCGTAAACATAGATTAGAACGGAGTCGAATTAATTTGTCCGCCTGGATG
>NZ_JBHFNU010000015.1:0-171726 GCF_041929145.1 Aerosakkonema sp. BLCC-F183
ACGAATGGCTTCATCAAGCATCTCGTACTGCTGCTTTTCTCCTTCAAGTTTTGCCTCAAATACCAACATACTTACGCCAGTAGTTCTGGTATAAGTATAGCGCCTATAAAGAAAGCCGCCCTGAAGGGGCGGGGCTTTAGACCCATTATTTTCGGTAAGTTGGGTTTCGTACCTCAACCCAACCTACGAACTAGCTAGTCTCTAACCCCTAATCCCTAGCCCCTAGTTAAATGTCAAATTCGGCACCCGCACCACCGCAGTTACAACGAGAATTGGGCGTTTTGGGCGCTACTATGATGGGGCTGGGCTCGATTATTGGCACTGGGGTATTTGTCAGTATCGGTGTGGCGGCGGGTATTGCCGGCCCAGCAGTAATTCTGGCGGTGATAATTGGTGCTTTTGTGGCGACATTTAATGCTCTCAACAGCGCCCAGTTAGCTGCCAGTCATCCAGTCAGCGGCGGCACTTACGAGTACGGCTACAAGTATCTCACGCCTTGGTTGGGTTTCACGGCGGGTTGGATGTTTCTGGTCGCAAAGACTGCTTCTGCGGCAACTGCGGCTTTGGGTTTTGCTGGCTATTTGCAAAATGCGATAATGCTACGTATCGCTGTCGCGAACGCACTGCCATCTTCTCGCTTTCTGGTGCCGATCGCTCTGGTAACTGTACTTTTTTTGACTTTAATTGTACTTAGCGGCATTAAGCGATCGAATCTTGCCAATATTATTATTGTGTCAGTAACCCTGCTATCTTTGGGTTTCTTTATGCTGGCAGGATTGCCAAAAGTAGCAACTACTGGTGTAAATAATTTCACTCCTTTCTTCAAAGGTTCTATTTCGACAGTTCTCCACGCCAGCGCTTTGATGTTTGTTGCTTACACCGGATACGGACGCATCGCCACAATGGGAGAGGAAGCAAAAGACCCGCGCCGCACTATTCCCAAAGCAATTATTGTGGCAATGGCGATAACGATGCTGCTTTATACTGCGGTGGCAATAATTGCCGTACTCGCTGCGGGTGCGGATAATCTGGGTAGGGTAACTGCACCTTTGGAAGTGGCAGCTCGCAATTTTGGCATTCCGGGCGCTACCGAGATCTTAGCTGTTGGTGCGATGACGGCGATGCTGGGCGTGTTGCTGAACTTGATTCTCGGTTTGTCTCGCGTAGTGTTGGCAATGGGACGGCGGGGAGATTTACCGGGAATGTTAGCAAATTTGGATCGGGGTGGGACGACACCCTATGCGGCTGTGTTGGTGGTGGGAATTGCGATCGCTAGTTTAGTTTTGATTGGAGATGTCAAAACCACCTGGTCGTTTAGCGCTTTTACAGTTTTGATTTATTACGCGATTACTAATTTAGCAGCGTTGCAGCTGCCAACCCAAGAACGGCTTTATCCTAAATATTTAGCCTGGATGGGTTTGGCAGCTTGTTTGTTTCTAGCTTTCTGGGTAGAAAGGCAGATTTGGTTAACAGGTATTGGCTTGATTTTAATTGGATTAATCTGGCATTTTGTTGCCCGATCGCAGACTCGTAGAGTTTAGATTTCAGATTTCAGATTTCCAATTGAATTCAATCCAAAATCCAAAATCTAAAATCTAAAATCTAAAATTCCCTTATCGGCCAATTCCTACATAACGGAATCCTGCGGCTTCTATTTCCTTGGGATTGAGGAAGTTACGACCGTCAATGATGACGGCATGATTCATCAATTTAGCCATTTTGGCGTAGTCTAAAGTGCGGAACTGATCCCATTCTGTGACCAGTACCAAAGCATCGCAACCATCTGCCAAACGTTCCGGATCTGTTTCGACAATTACGCCGCTTAAACCGTGACGCAAACCGGTTTGAGAAACGATCGGATCGTAAGCTTTGACTTTCATCCCCAAACGGTTGAGTTCTTCGATGATATTCAGCGCTGGGGCGTCCCTCATATCATCGGTATCCGGTTTGAAAGTCAAACCCAACAAACCGACGGATTTACCCTTGAGTATTTTCAGTTCTTGTTGCAGTTTATCGACAGCAATCAGACGCTGACGTTGATTGACTTTCACAGCTGCTTCGAGAAGTTCGGCTGTGTAGTTATAATCTTTAGCGGTGTGGACGAGGGCGGAGACATCTTTGGGGAAACAAGAACCGCCCCAACCAATCCCAGCTTGCAAGAATTTGCCGCCGATGCGGGAGTCTAAACCGATACCTTTGGCGACTTGGGTAACGTCAGCGCCGACGCGATCGCAAATATTGGCCACTTCGTTGATAAAGCTGATTTTGGTTGCCAAGAAAGCGTTGGCGGCATACTTGATCATTTCTGCTGAGTTGATGTCTGTTTCCACTACCGGTACTGGCGGTAAAGAGGAATTTTCGGCATACTTACGCTCGATGATGGGGGTGTATAGTTGTTTCATCAGATCGATCGCTTTCTGGTTGTTGCTGCCCAGAACGATGCGATCGGGGTTAAAGGTATCGTAAACTGCCGACCCTTCCCGCAAAAATTCCGGATTGCTGACGACATCGAATTCGGCGGCGATTTTTTGTACGGCTGCTTCCACACCACCAGCGCCTACCAGCACTTTTTGGCGTTCGGCGATACCGTCCATGACGATCATGCGTACCCAGTCGCCCGATCCGATCGGCACGGTAGATTTATTTACAATTACTTTATAGCCGTCGTTGAGATTCGCCCCAATGCCACGGGCAACTGCTTCTACGTAGCGGGTATCGCTTTCCCCTGTTGGCAATGGAGGCGTTCCCACAGCGATGAATAAAATTTCTCCGTGCTGGACACCTGCGGCGATATCGGTGGTAAATTCCAGCAATCCGTTCTGGTACGTAGATTGCATCAATTCGGATAATCCCGGTTCAAATATCGGCGATTGTCCGGCTTTCATTAACTTAACTTTTTCTTCGTTGTTGTCTACGCAGATCACATGATGACCGGTATGTGCCAAACAAACGCCTGTAACTAAACCAACGTATCCGGTACCTATAACGCAAACGCGCATATTGTGCTTATCCTCAAAGTGAATGACTAAACAGAGTTATATTAGCTTTCCGCTAATATGGAAAATTTTTTTGGGTAGAGAATGTAGGGTATGTTGCTAACTTACGGTGATGTACTCTACTCCTGTGTTCTGATTCTTCCCTGATGTATAGTACCCAAAAGTTAGTTGGCGATCGCTATCATCCCGAAGCAAATACCCTATATTCCTTGTTTAGCTGACTGTTGATGCTTCGGAGTTATCGATGCGAGCCCTAAAATCTTCTATTGTTAGCTTCAGTCCTGCTTCCAGGGGTATCGTTGGCTGCCATCCCAGCCACGTCTTCGCTTTTGTAATGTCAGGTTGCCGCTTGCGGGGGTCGTCTTGCGGTAGCGGTTCGTACTTAATCTCAACATTTGGATTCACCATTTGCTGAATTTTCTGAGCCAGTTCTAGAATAGTGTATTCGTCGGGATTCCCCAAATTGATCGGCCCGGTGCGATCGCCATTCATCAACCGCATCAAACCTTCTACTAGGTCGGAAACGTAGCAAAAACTGCGCGTTTGGGAACCGTTCCCGTACACCGTCAGGGGGATACCCCGCAGTGACTGAACTATAAAGTTGCTGACGACGCGACCGTCATTTTCTAACATTCGAGGGCCATAGGTGTTGTGACAGAATATACAGTATGTGCCGCCGATAAAGTTTTCCAGTTCGGGGACTGAAAAGTCGTAAACCCAATCATCGATCTCAAAAGCTTCTATACTTTTGACTTTTGCCCAGGCAATATTGCCAGTGGTTCGCGCTTGTAAAGTTTGTTGAACGTCTGCCAAGTCTAAAATCGAGTAATTCTCCAATCCTTGCACTGTAATGCGGTAGGATTTGTACTGGCGATCGTCTCCTTTGCGTACCGTGGTGTAAAACTCTGATACGCTGCCAATTATGCCGAATTTAGCCAAAATTAATGTCAGTTTTTCGATGATAGATTGGCTGGAACTGTTGAATATCAGTGACGAACCAGTTGTTTTGGCGTCGTGGTTGCCGTCTCCTTCCCAAAAGCCTTGTAAAAAATGAACCAGTTGGTTTTTGGGTAGTTGCAAAATCCAGTTGGGAATATCTTTTTCGGTACTCAATTTTTTGCCGAATCCAAATGCTTCGATCGCCAAATCCACAATAATTTTAGAACGGATATGGACTGTTGGCGCTCTGCCTTTCGTTTTTGGCATTGTAATTTGGCAAGTTAAGCCGAATAATTCTTCGACTGTGCGTACCAGTTTTTCCAAGTACTTCACATTGGAACTGAACAAAAGCTGGTAGTCTTTGTTTTTGTGAACCACGCACCCTTCTGCCAGGTAAAATCCCAAGAACCACAACAGGGCTTCTACATTTTCAATGTAGTTTTTCACCAGTTTGTTTGAGCTAGACGTGCCAATCTTGTCCTTCGGCGATAATGGTAATTCCAAATATTTCCAAAGTTCTACTGGCAAGCGGTTAATTGCTTCAAACTTTTTGATTTTGCTATAGTACTGGCGAGGGCTTATTCCTTTGGCACAAAGATATTTCCGCACTTTGTCACCAGATTTTTCCAGCCATCCTATGACATCTTCGCTGTGTATTGACAGCCTTTGGGTGGGTATTTTGTCTGTAATGTAGAAAGGCTGGAGTTCTTTTTCTAGCGTAGGAATGTAGTGTGGTACGGCAATTTCGTCACCTATTTTTAAGTCTTTGCCGAAAGCCGCTTTGGGATTGCCTCTTTCATCCCTTACAAACAAGCTGTGATCTTCTGTGATTTTAACTTGTTTGCCCCAAGTTGTCGAGATAGTAAATCCTCTTTTTGTTACCTTGTGCTTCCAAATGGCGGAAATTGGTTTTAAGACCACATTAGCATTGGTATCAAAGCAAGGTACTTTTACGTTAGAAATATCGCCGTGAATTTCATCGTAGCATTCGGCAAATGTTTTGTATTGCAGCCGATCGCCTTGATAATAAATCACTTTTTGATCGCCTGTCAAGCTGTTAAAAATTCGGGCTACGCGAATTTCTACATTATTTTCTCGGTGATAGTCAAACGCTAATGTTTCTGCGATTCGCTTGCCTTCGTCATAACAACTGCGAATCCCGATAGGATTGACATTGCCTCTGTATTCTTCTGTTTGGGGATGCTCTTCTGGATCTCCGTATACTTCTGATGTAGAAGCAAGTAGAAACCTTGCTTGCACGCGCTTTGCCAATCCCAGCATATTCATTGTTCCCATCACGTTTGTTTTGACTGTTTTGATGGGGTTGAATTGATAATGCACGGGGGAAGCGGGACAGGCGAGGTGATAAATTTGATCCACTTCCAACCTAATCGGTTCGGTAATGTCGTGGCGGAGTAACTCGAAGTAGGGACGATCGAGCCATTTGAGGATGTTTCGCTTGTGGCCTGTATAAAAGTTATCTAAGCAAATCACTTCATGTCCTTGTTCCATGAGGCGATCGATCAGATGCGAACCAATAAACCCAGCACCACCAGTGACCAAAATTCTCATAATTTTTTAACAAACGATACATTTTGTCAAGCAGTAAATACCGCCGTTACAAATATAACTGGCTTGCACCCTTTATGGTCTGCTGATATTCCATTCTTGTTGAGATGCTTCTGATGAAATTGCCGTTTTATGACATTTTTGGATGAGACTTTGGGACATTTTACTGTTTCCCGGAGATGAAAGCGTCGTGGCACAACTAGCAAGTTAGCAAAGAATCCCTCAAAAGGCGACTTTTGTTAACCCGATTCATCAAATCTTTACTCTGATGCAGCAAAATCGGTTGATTTTTTTCATAAGTCTTTATAAAATTTTATTTCGCGGGAGGGTCTAGGGCGTCGGGAAAGTCAAAAGTCAAAAGTCAAAAGTCACTCATTAAGAATTTTTTCCTGCTCCCCTGCCCCCCCTCTCCTCCCGGTTAAGGTGGATAGTGCTGATGTTTTCAGGGTACGATCGCGATCGATCGTCGCTATCCTCTGCTCTGGCCCAGCGGTATCGGTGCGACTACCAGGGGGTGTTTGATTTGGCAATGTCTGAATTTTGGCTGAAATCTTTGCTGGCTAAGGTTTTGACGGTTTTGGGTGCTAAAGGTGTTAGTCGCGTCTCTGGAAGCCTTGTCAATACTGGCTTTTACGAAAAAATTTCGACACCTACTTTACAAGCCCGTTCCTGAAATGGTATTCTTTATCTTGTCAGTCGCAAACGAACCTTGAAAACTTCATACTGTCTGGGTTTGAGGATGTTGCCATTTCAAACCACCAAAATCCCTTTCAGGGATTGAAACTCTGCATCTTTGTTGCACTCCATTAATTGTTCGCATTTCAAACCACCAAAATCCCTTTCAGGGATTGAAACATTCACACAGAGACAAAGAAGATTTTCGTCGCAGACTCATTTCAAACCACTAATATCGTGTGCGGTGTATCGGTAGTGTAAGACTGATGCTCAAGATTATCTGTGGGAATCTGGGGTTAAATTTTTACCGCAGATGAAGACAGATGAACGCAGATAAACGCAGATGAAGGCAAATAGGGACGCATTTTTTTATGCACCCGATGCTAGGGGACATAATATGAAACAAGCAGAAAGATACCAAAAAAAAGAGGGAGAAGAGAATTTCCCTTTTCCCTCTGTCACTACCCAATACCAAAAACAATTTATTCTTTATCCAAACGCAAAACAGCCATAAAAGCTTCTTGGGGTACATCTACAGTACCGATCGCTTTCATGCGCTTTTTACCTTTAGCTTGCTTTTGCAACAGTTTCTTCTTCCGAGAAATGTCGCCGCCGTAGCATTTTGCCAACACATCTTTTCGCAATGCGGGAATATGTTCGCTGGCAATTATTTTACTGCCGATCGCAGCTTGAAGTGGTATCTTAAATTGGTGACGGGGAATCAATTCTTTCAGTTTTTCTACCAAATTTCTACCCACGTTGTAAGCTTTATCTCGGTGGACAATCATCGCTAAAGAATCTACCGGATCGTTGTTGATTAAAATATCCAAACGCACCAGGGGATTTTCCCGATAACCGATCAAGTGATATTCCATACTCGCATATCCGCGAGAGCGAGATTTCATTTGATCGAAAAAGTCAGTCACCACTTCCGCCAAAGGCAGTTCGTAACTCAATGTGGTTCTTCCCTGGGTGAGATATTTCATATCCTTGAAAATGCCGCGCCGAGTTTGAGACAATTCCATTAAAGTCCCGACGTATTCTTCCGGCGTAATCATATCGACTTGCACGTAGGGTTCTTCGATTTTCTCCCGGTGCTGTGGGTCTGGTAAATGACTGGGATTGTCGATATAGAGAATTTCTCCTTTAACAGGTGTTACCCTGTAAATTACAGAAGGAGCGGTAATAATCAAATCCAGATTGTATTCTCTCTCCAGGCGTTCTTGCACAATTTCCATGTGCAGCAAACCCAAGAATCCGCAGCGGAAACCAAATCCCATTGCGCTGGAAGTTTCCGGTTCGTAGGATAAAGCGGCGTCGTTGAGCTTTAATTTTTCTAAAGCTTCTCGCAAATCTGGAAATCGATCGGCATCGGTGGGAAACATCCCGCAGAATACCATCGGTTTGGCTTGCGCGTATCCCGGTAAAGGTTCGGCGGCTGGTTCGTATGCCAATGTAATTGTATCGCCGACGCGGGCATCTTCCACAGCTTTAATTGCCGCCGCCACATAGCCTACTTCTCCGGCGTGCAGTTCGCTGACTTGAATTTGGTTGGGGGAAAGGACGCCTAACTCGTCAATTTCGTATTCTTTCCCAGTAGCCATCAAGCGAATGCGATCGCCTTTCTTCACCGTACCGTCCATCACCCGGAAGTAAACTATTACGCCTCGGTAGCTGTCGTAGTAACTATCGAAAATCAACGCTCGCAAGGGTTCCGATACTGTATCTTGCGGTGCGGGTATCAAATGTACGATCGATTCCAGAATTTCGTCTATCCCGATTCCTTCTTTCGCGGAAGCTAAAATCGCTCCACTACAATCCAAACCAATAATTTCTTCGATTTCTTTCTTGACCCGCTCCGGCTCCGCACCGGGTAAATCAATTTTATTCAAAACCGGGATAATTTCGAGATTATTCTCTAATGCTAGATAAACATTCGCCAGAGTTTGCGCTTCTACACCTTGGGAGGCGTCCACCACCAACAGAGCGCCTTCGCACGCAGCGAGAGAGCGGGAGACTTCGTAGGAAAAATCGACGTGACCGGGGGTATCGATGAGATTGAGAACGTATTGCTGCCCATCTTTAGCTTTGTAGTTCATCCGAGCTGCTTGCAGCTTGATGGTAATACCGCGTTCTCGTTCTAACTCCATGTTATCGAGGAACTGTGCTTTCATATCCCGATCGGCTACAGTTCCGGTAGCTTGCAACAGACGATCGGCCAAGGTAGACTTGCCGTGGTCGATGTGGGCGATAATGCAAAAATTGCGAATGCGAGCAACGGGCACATCAGTCATACAGTTCTCTTTAAGGTCGATCGGCGATCGCAGCACAAAGGTAATACAGCTTTCTTAAGATATTTTAATGTTTTCAGAGCCGATCGCGTTTTGTTCTCGATCGCTTTCTGACATTCCCTGCGCTACAGGCAATCCAGGGCCGATCGGCTGACACAAAAATTGACACAATTTAACGACTTGGTAAATTTATTGGTTCATGCGTTATACTAAAAGCTTTGGTTGTAACAGTTTTCCAATTGATATTGTACAATATTAAATAAAAGGCAAAGTAGTTCAAAAAATTAATAGGCGCTGCATAATAGCAATTGCTGAAAACTGCCACCCACAAGGCAGTCAGTGCAGATTGATTTAATCGCGTTTTGCGGTCTCCACCGTTATCGATTAGAATATCGTATTGCAAATGAAAGAACCAGTCCTAGATACCCATCGCTCAAATGATAAGGTGGAAGTTTATATCCACTTGGATTCAGATTTATTCGATCAAATTCAGCACCTCACGAATGACCCCAGCAAGGTGATTGAATCGGCCATCAGACAATGGCTCAAAGGTGGCGATCGGCGAGATGATGACCTAACTCGCACCCTGCAACGAACGCCAGTACCCCCCCGTGGTGAGTGGAACGATTAAATTTCCGTCACCACAAGCTGCTAGAGGAAGTAGGAACGAGGGGAACCCTCTTAATTGGCGAATACTTGTGTAAAATATGGGTCAGCATATTTTGCACAAGTATTTTTGCACAAGGATATCAATGCGATCGCTGTATTCTTCTTCTCAATTAGCTAATGACGTTGTGGTTATCCTTGGATACAGCCCCTAAGCGCAAATTGACACTTTGTTCTCGCTGCCGTTTCAGGATCAGACCCATACCGCATAAGCCGAACAGAACCAAACTACCGACTGTACCGGGTTCTGGTACCTTAGTTTGAGAGACGCGCTGATCGATAAAAGAAATCGTAGCTATTCCAGTAGTTCCACCCTTGAGTTGGATGTCTTTAACTACTTTGGCCTTCTTTACAGGTTTATCGAGATCGATCGCATTGTTAAGTATGGGCGGAGGATTGGAGACAAACGTCTGGCCAATAATATTATTATCTAGATCGAATACCGTTTCCACCACAGACGTTCTTGAGTTGCCCATCGGTGGTGGAGGGATGGGTTGACCGTTGAAAGCTAGATGAATATCGCTAATCGCCATATTCGGATCTAAAGCTTCTACCGAATAGCCAATCAGCACATCGATCGCGTTGTTCGCATCGGCGAAAAATGGCCCAGAAAATCTGATCCCTTCCAGACCGGTGTCCAGTGTTGTTACCGATATGGAATCGGGATCGATCGGCCCCACAAATGCCGGATTGCATACCGCAGGCTGACAATCGATCGTGGCCGTAAAATCACTGAAAAGCTTATCACCAACTGTGAAACTACCGTTGCTATCGATCAAATTTCCTAAATTAAATGTCGCTGCTGCAACGGGCCCAGTCACAACTCCCAAAAGAGTTACGCCCGTACAAACCATTCCTAGCGCAAAATTACGTATCATACTCCCTCTGCAAGTTTTCCGTAAAAAAATGGTAGTCAGTAATTCCGCTTATTGAAATCGATACTCTCTGAAAAGAAAATACCTTTACTCCGCAGTTAAGCTTCGCAAAATCAAGATATCAAAGTTAGCTTTTATACATAGGCCATATATTTGAGTTAAAAAACCCAAATCTACTGAATAATTATGGCTTACTTTTCATCCTCAGCGCTAATTATTTAAGTATTTTTGCTAACCTTGAATTTTTGCTTTCGCATCTAGATTAGTATAAATGTATAAATAACTGCATCCATCTATAGTAAAAATTTACCAATTTTTTATCAAATTTACCTAGATCGGTCAATTTTGTGAAGTTTTAGTAAAGTGACGTTGCCGATATACGTAAGTAATGTGATTTACAATACAAAAAATCCGCTAGTTCGCACAGTGGGGGAGCAAAACTTTAATCCAGATTGTGAAGAAAAAAGCGATCGCGCCCCAAAGCCTTTGCGCGATAGAGCGCCTCGTCAGCTGCCCCAATCAGCCGATCTGGAGAAAAAGCGGAATCAGGAAACGTACTGGCGACGCCCAAACTGACCGTAACGTAATTGCTTACGCAGGAAGCAGTATGAACTTGTTTTAATGCGCTGACATTTTCACGGATAGTTTGTGCGATAAAAACAGCACCCTCAGCTGTCGTATTCGGTAAAATCACTGCAAACTCTTCGCCGCCATAACGAGCAACTAAATCGACTGGACGGTTGACGGCACGACGAATAGCATCCGCGACCTGTTGCAAACACAAATCGCCTGCCAAATGACCGTAAGTGTCGTTGTATAATTTGAAACAATCGACATCGCACATAATCAGCGATAAAGGCAGACGATCGCGGCAGAGACGCCGCCATTCTTGCTCCAAGTATTCATCGAATCGGCGGCGATTTGCCAGCTGAGTCAACCCATCCAGCGAAGCGAGGCGCAGCAATGTTTGATTTGCGGTTTCTAGTTGTTGATAGAGTTCTGCTTGCTGAATCGCAATACCCACCTGAGTTGCCAATTGCTTGAGCAGATCGATTTCTAATGGCTGCCATTCTCTGGGATTGCTACAGTGATGTGCAATTAGCAATCCCCATAACTGTTCGCCTTGGAGAATCGGAACGACCAAGTTTGCTCTGACTTGAAATTGGGCGAGTAAATTAAAGTGACACGGCATTAAATTAGCAACGTTGATATCTGCGATCGCACGGGTGCGACCCTTTTGATAAAGTCGCACCATACTTTCTCCAAAGCAGGGATCGGCGATCGTGGTATTGAGGATTCGCGTCCATTCTGCACCCACAGCTTCTACAACTACAACACCGCTCCAATCTGGCTGGAAGCGATATATAATTACCCGATCTGTTGCGAGAAACTGTCGTACTTCTGTCGCCGTTGTCTTGAGAATTTCATCGAAACGCAAAGACCTGCGAATACGCTCTGCCATCCTGCCAAGCAGCCTTTCTGCTTCCGCTTGCTGCCACAGCGCTTCTTTTGCTCTTTCTTGATAAGTAATATCGCGAAAACTCCACACCCTACCGACGATTTTTTCTCCAATTAGTTGCGGCTGAGTATAGTGTTCAAAAATTTTCCCGTTCTTTAATTCCACAATGTCGTAACTTTTGACTTCTGATTGGTTACTCAATTCTCTAATTCTTTTATTCATCGTTTCTGGATTTTTCATACTATTTATAATAAAATGTAAATAGTCTTCATAGTTATGTCCTGCTATAATGGTATCCGTAATTTGCCACATTTGGATAAATTTCTGATTCAGACATACAAGCTTTCTTTCCAAGCTAAAAGCGATAATCCCATCAGCTGTTGATTCCAGTGTTGCCCGCAACAAAGAAAGAGTTTTTTCTCTTTCTTCTGCTGTCTGTTTCTGTTCTGTAATATCAATATGCGCGATGGCCACCCCATAATTCTCTAGTGGAATAGGAGCAAACTTAAAACTTATCCAAGTGGCTTCATTTTGGTTTCTTAAAATACAAATTTCTACGTCTTCCGGAGTTTTATTTTCTTGCCATTGGCTAAGGGCAAATTCTTTTAGCAATATTTTTGTGCCATCTTTCTTAAGAATTTGCCAATTTTCAGCATCAATTAACTGCCTATTAATATTTTCATTGGAGCTACCTAAAATATTTTCGTATGCCTGATTATATTCGATCGTTTTACCCGTTCGATCGGTTAGAGAAATGCCGATGGGAAATATATCAAAAATTACTCGGTACTTTTCTTGGCTCTCTCTTAATGCCGCTTCTGCAATTTTGCGCTCAGTAATATCCCGACCTACTGACTGGAAAGCGATTATTTTTTTATCGCGATCGAAAATCGCGCGATCGCTCCGCTCTTGCCAGCGAATTTCCCCATTGGGCAGCACCACCCGATGTTCGATCGTTCCAGTTGGCTTATTATAGTTCAAACAACCAATATGATATTTAATTTTCTGCTTATCTTCATCAGGAACAAAAGCTAAAAAGTGGCTTCCTATTAGCTTTTTTCGGCTAATACCAAAGTAACGGCTATACGCAATATTTACGAAATAAATAATACCTAAATCGGAAAAACAACCGATTATTTCTGTTTGTTTTTCTACAATATAACGGTAAAACAACTTGCTTTTGTGTAAAGATGTTTTTGTCTGCCGACGCGCCGCTATATCATATTTAATTTCGCGACTTATACTCATTAAATCGGCAGTCTTTTCGGCCAAATTTTCTTCAAAAAAAGAATGAGAATTAATTAATTTTTTTTGAATTTTACAAATTTCTTTTGATAATGTTTCTTCCGCTTGTAGAGGAATTTCTTCACACACAATAACGATCGATTCATTGGATGTTTTTCCCAGTACTGTGCGAGCGCTGATTTTAACTGCTAAAATACTACCGTCTTGGCAGACAAGACGACATTGCCAACTAGCAACCGATAGCGGCTTAACCCTTTGTACCTCCACATTAAAAAAGGTAGTAAACTCTAAATTTAGTTGCTCTCTATCTTCCCCATAAACAAAATTGAAAATAGATTTTTTTTGTAACTCTTCAGGAGTGTAGCCCAGACGAGAAGCGGCAAACTGATTGACCAGTAAAATTACTGCTGCCGAGTCCAGAATGAAGCTCATACAAGGAAGACACTCATAAAAATTTCGATCCCAATCTGTTTCTGTTTTTGTGGTGTCCATAGCCTCATCTACAGAGATATGACTTCTAAGCCGACCTTATACCAAGTTGCGTTCCATAGTTAAAGGGATAAATAAAACTCATAAATTGGCTCAAATACTTGGTGTAAGAGAGATTTATTATTGCTTCGTGGTCCCTGCCCTATGCTCCTAAAAGCGGATTTTGCGCCCTAAGTAGAGGAGAGCCTTTTTACGTTTATGTTTTATCATCACATAACTGTACAAAAAGTAACTAATTTAGAGAATAAATTGTCAAACAAAGTTGATTTTGAATGCAGCTAGGCGATCGCACCCCGGACTAAAATGACAGTACAATCGGAACCGCGAGCGATCGCCTCCGGAATGTTGCCTTTAATCGCCTGCTGCAACATCCCCTCGCGACTCGCACCCAACACGATCGCATCGCATTTCTCCTTTTCGGCCAAATCGATCACCGCTTCTGGCACAGAACTGGCACAAACAGGTGCAGCGACGCAAACACAGCCGACCTTACGCTGAAGAAACTGCGTAGCTTGTTCCAGCTTCCTGGTATTTATTTGCGTCTTAGAGGGCAAAAAAACCTGCATTAGCCTAATTTCACACTTATCCGACATAGTACATAGGGAAGGTAACAGTTCCACAGCTGCTTGGGCGTTCGGCCCACCCGCCATTGGCAGCAACCACTTGCAGAACTTGTCATTTGTTGATTTTACCGATGACAGCCGATCGGTGACAAAAGACGACTCGCCCAACTTCACCAACACCACATCGCAAGCAGCTTGCCGAACGATCGTATCCACAACGCTGCCAAAAATGCGACCTGCGGTAGGTGGAGCTGCATTCCACCCCATAACAATCAAATCGATATGCTCATTTTTAATAGTTTCCAATATCGCTTGAGCGACATCGTGAGCAACTCGCACCTGAGTGTGAACCGGCAACCCTAACTGGCGTCCCAAATTTTCCGCCTGACGCAGCAAACGGCGACTTTTGACAGTTCGCACAGGTGCTTCCGACGGGGAAATGTGGCGCGGTGCGATCGTCACTTGCAAGCACTCTAACTCATAATCGCGATCGCTCGCGATCGCAGCTGCCAATCGCAACAGACTCGGTGCAGTTTGGGGATTGGATAAAGGCACCAACAAACGCCCTTTCCCCACAGCAGGCGATCGGGTTTGATACACTACATAAGATACTTCCGGCCCAGAACCTACCCCTTTCCCTTCAATCCGGTCTACCTCAGCGCGAATAATATCAGCGCGAGTAATAATGCCAATCAGCTTGCGACCCTCAATCACCGGCAACCGACTCAATTGATAGCGATTTAGCAGATAAAGCACATCTGCCAAAGAAGCCTTGGGCCCAACCGTCACCGGTTGCGGCGTCATGATTTTCGATAAGATTGCATCCCCAGATAACTGAAGTTGGTCAATTTTCACCAAATCAGTTTGGGTGACGATACCGACCAACTTGCCATCATCCACCACCGGAAAGCCGCGATGATGAGAGCGGGAAAAAGCTTGGACGGCTTCATCCAGCGTCATTTGACTGCTGAGAGTTTCCACCCGTTGCTGCATCACGTTGCGAGCTTTCAACTCAGTCAGAATGCCGTCCTTGGGCGTTTCTGTGGCCAAGTTTATGCCATTCCATTCCAGCAGACGATCGTACAGCGATCTGGGTGCGATCGCTTCTGCAACTAGATAAGAAGTAACGGAAGCAATCATCAACGGTAAAACCAAATCGAAATTGGTTGTCATTTCAAACACAATTACAATTGCCGTAATCGGCACTTTGGAAACCGCACTGAAAAATGCCCCCATTCCTGCCAAAGCATAAGTAATCGGCGTACCCAATCCCCAAAAATGGCTGGCGAACAATCCCACCAGATAACCCAAAGAAGACCCCAAAATTAAAGAGGGCGCGAATAGCCCTCCCGGTGCGCCAGACCCAAAGGCAATTAAAGTCAAAATATACTGAGCGGTAAAAGCGATCGTCGCCACCTCCCATGTCGCGTTACCGTTGAGGAGGAACTCTCGCAATCCCGTGTTATCGCGAAAGCCATCTGGCAAAAGTGCGATCGCCAAACCGGAAATCATTCCCGCCAATCCGATTCGCCAAGATAAACTTATACGCAGAGTACGTTTGTAGAAATTGAGACTAACAAAAATACCCTGGCAAAATATTGCTGCCAGCAATCCCGCTAAAACTCCCAAAATCAGATAGCAGGGAATCTCCGGCATCGAAAAACTAACTTGAACAGCAGTAGAATGGAGATCGGGCCCGGAACTCTGAAAAGAATTGAGATTGAGGCTGCTACCGCCCAATATTCGGGAAACTACCGCACCGATAAACGAAGCTAAGATGGCAGTACCGAGCGTGAAGCCAGAAACATCGTGCAAAAGTTCTTCCGCCACAAACAATACACCCGCGATAGGTGCGTTGAACGCCGCCGCTAATCCAGCACCCGCACCTGCGGCAATCATCTGTTTTCGGTGATCCGGGGAAGTGGGAAGCCAGCGACTGAGTTGTCCGGCTAAAGCTGCCCCCACCTGTACGGTTGGCCCTTGCCGCCCCACCGTTAGCCCAGAACCTAGTGCGATCGTACTGCTGAGTAACTTAACTGCTGCCACTCGCCAAGAAAGATCCATCGGTACTCCCGCGAGTGCCGCTTTGACGTGAGGAATCCCAGACCCGGAAGCTTCCGGTGCGAGGCGTTCCACCAGCAATCCGGCAATTGTACCGAAACAAAGTCCGATCGCGGGAAGTATCAAGTACGGCGGATAATTGGCAGAGATTTGCACCCGCAAAGTGCCCAACCATCCTACGCCAACTTTAAGCAACACCGATGCCAAAGCAGCAACTAAACCGATCAGGCAAGCTTCTGCGATCGCAAGGCGACGTCTGGGGCGCAATATCTGGCGGAGGCGCTTTGGAATGGTAGGATGCCACATAATCGATTTTGGATTTTGGATTTTTGATTTTGGATTATTAAGTTGATTTTGGGATTCAACAGTTTCCGGTTTTCAAGGCATTTGCCGTTTCAATCTAAAATCTAAAATCTAAAATCTAAAATTTAGATTCTTCCTGTTACCGATAAACCTTCCACAATTAGGGACGGCGTGTAACAATTCCCGTTCCACTCGGCATCGCCTCCCAGTGTGAGAATTTGTTTGAGGGCAGTGTAGACGTTACCGGCCACCATTGTATCTTTGACTCGACCGACGATTTTTCCTTGCTGAACTCGATAGCCTAAATCCACATTCACGGAAAAGTCGCCAGAAATTCCCGGCCCACCTCCCAGTATTTGATCTACGACCAATCCATCATCGATTTGGGCGATTAAATCCAGCATCGACCCCGATCCCGGTTCGATCGACAAATTAAACAAACCGGGGGTGGGGTAGCTTCCCAGTCCGGGACGAATGCCATTCCCAGTCGTACCGCTACCTAAGCGCCGACCGGTGGTGATGTCGGCATAAAAAAGCTGTAAAGTACCGTTTCTAATAAAGGTCAAAGAACGAGTAGGTGTGCCTTCATCGTCGAAGGGGCAGCTAAATGGCCCTTTGGCTGGTTGCTGGGAAAGGGTGAGGATATCGGCAATTACTTTGCAGCTGAGGCGATCGCTCCACGGCGAAGCTCCTTCGACCACCATTTTACCGTTTAAAGCTGCTTGCACGGTGCCCCACAGCATATCGGCTGCTTTGGCCGTGAATAACACCGGTACTCTCCCAGTCGGCGGCGCAACGTTCTCTTGCGCCCAATCCAGACGCAGTAAAATTTGTTGTGCCAAGGAAGCTGGATCGAGGCGATCGCGCTGGGTTTGACCGTCTGATACGCTCAAAAAATCATCGCCTCGCACCCATTCTGCCCCTAAATAGCAACTTAGGGTAGTATCCGAGTGCTGGCGATCGAGTCCGTGGGAGTTGACCAAGCGGGTGGTTTCTACTTCGCATTCCCACTCGGCGCTTACCAACACTTCTGGGTAAGCGTCTCGAATTAGGGCGATTGCTTCTTTTCCCCAAGCAACTAACCGATCTACCGATACTGCTTTTCCTTCATCCGGATAGCTTGCGATCGAGGCCGCCACCAGTTCTATCGGTTCGGGTTCGTTAAGATCGGAAAGGGCGATCGCTCTTTCTACCAAAGCTTTCGGTTCCACAGGCCCGTAGGCAACTGCCAATCCCGGACGCCCTTCTTTCCACAATCGCAGTGCGGTTCCCTCCGCTTGGGCGCTTTCCAGTTGTTTGAGTCGATTTGCTTCAAAAAAGACTGGTTTCGATAGCGATCGCGACTGATATACTTCAGCCGCTTCTGCACCCGATTTTGCTGCTAGTTCCAGCAGTTGTTCTGCTAGTGCCTCTGGTTGCAAGTTGTCAGAACCCATAACACGATTTTAGATTTTAGATTTTAAATTTTAGATTGAATCCAGAATCCTAAATCTAAAATTACGCTAGATCGAGGTCTTGTAATAACCAAAAACCGGCAAAAGATTCTGCTTGAGGATCGGACTGAACTGCTAAAAAATGCACATTTTGTGCTTTCTGCTTAGCTTCCTCAAATTTTTTGGCTTCGGCAACCGTAGCGGCATCTTTGATATTAGCAAGAATCCAGCGATCGATCGCACCTGTTTCTAACAGCAATCTCGCTTGCTTACCTGGGTCAAATTTAATGCACGCCAGTTCCAGACCGGATATCCAGGCAGACAAAGGCATCGCTCTCGATGAGAAAAATATTATACCTGGAATAAGTGTATCCGCAGTTACGCCCCGTGCCTGCAAAGGAAAAGCTTCCTTAAAGCCTATTTCCCATTCGTTCATTTCCGCAAATGCTGACGCTTCCAAAGTCACAAATGCCCACCGCTGTCCGATTAAAGCATCGGGTAAAGGTTGGGGAGGTTGAATTTGGACTTGCACGGAAGGATTGGGGCCAACTGGTGTAAAGCCGGGATAATGGGGATATACTTCCTCCATCCGCTCGTTAAGCCACTGGTTGATGTTAAATGTGCGGCGGCTGGCGTAAGCTGCAATACCCAAATCTTCGCACGCTTTGGTAATCATGTTATTCATAGCGATGCGGAAGAAGCGGATTTTTTGGGGAGTTTGTCCGGATTGAGCGATCGCTTCCTCCAATGCCGTCCGCAACCATACCGAGTTTACCTGATTATTCGGACAGAATTTAGCAAACCGGAACGCGGACTCCGACGAGTCTTTCACATCCAACGGACTCTCGCAGATCAACACTTCCCACAATTTTTTCTTGTTCTCATCGAATATCGGACGCGAATAAAAGTCAAGTTCCCAAATAGTAGCCATATCAAACAGTTAGTATTTTGCCCATTCTCGATCATAGGGGTCAAAGTCGCTCGCCTTACCAAATTTCGCAATTACGGTTTAGATTAGTACTTAAGTAAGCTATTGTATTGACAAAAATACCGTTTAGCTCATTTTCTAAACCCTTGCCCCGCAGTGTCGAAAATGGAAATGGTAGCCCCACAAAAACAACCCTACGAGTATCAAGTTGGGGGCAGTCTGCCCATTAATGCCCCTACCTATGTTGTGCGACAGGCAGATAATGACCTTTATGAAGCATTAAAAGCTGCTGAGTTTTGTTATGTGCTGAATTCTCGGCAAATGGGCAAGTCCAGCTTGCGGGTGCAAACTATGCGTAGGCTGCAATTGGAGGGTATTGTCTGTGCGGCGATCGATATTACCTCGATCGGCACTCAACAAATTACGCCGGAACAATGGTACGCTGGTGTACTCAGAAATTTGGTAAGCAGTTTTCAACTGGCAGATCAAGTCAACTTGCGGAGTTGGTGGCGCGATCGCGAGTTGCTTTCCCCGGTACAGCGCTTGAGCGAATTCATCGAACAGATATTGCTAGAATCAGTTAGTGAAAATATTGTTATTTTTATTGATGAAATCGATAGCGTTCTCAGTTTGCACTTCCCTATAGATGATTTATTTGCGTTTATTCGCGCTTGTTATAACAAACGGGCAGAAAATAATAAATACAAACGTCTCACTTTTGCACTTTTGGGAGTAGCAACGCCATCGGATTTGATTCTTGATAAAAATCGGACACCGTTTAATATTGGTAAGGCGATCGCACTCAACGGCTTTCATCTACACGAAGTTCAGCCATTAGCACAGGGATTGGCAATTAATAAAGCAGAAAACTCTCAGGAAATTCTGCAAGAGGTATTAGCGTGGACGGGTGGGCAACCATTTCTCACTCAGAAGGTCTGTAAATTACTACTCACTTATCTGAATTCAGAATCAAACATCAATCCAAAATCTACACTTCATAATCCTCAAGAATGGGTTGCGGAAATTGTGCGATCGCAGATGATCTCAAGCTGGGAAGCGCAAGATGAACCAGAACATTTGAAAACCATACGCGATCGTCTCCTCAGAAACAAACAGTGTGCGGGTAGATTGCTGGGACTGTATCAGCAAATCTTACAACAAAGCGGAGTTCCAGCAGATGACAGTCCGGAACAAATGGAATTGCGGCTATCTGGTTTAGTCGTCAGGCAACAAGGACTGTTAAAAGTTTATAACCGCATTTACGAGTCGGTTTTTAATTTTAGTTGGGTAGAGAAAGAATTAGCTTCTTTGCGACCTTATTCAGAGACTTTCACAGCTTGGTTAGGTTCCGATTGTCAAGATAAATCGCGCCTATTGAGGGGACAAGCATTACAGGACGCACTTGCTTGGGCAGCTAACAAAAGTTTGAGCGATCGCGATTATCAGTTCTTGTCTGCCAGTCAAGAATTGGATAAGGAGGAAATAGAATGTTCTTTAAAAGCAGAAAAAAAGGCTAGAAAACTAGAAAAACTAGAAGCAAAAATTGCTTTGGAGGTTGAGAAAAAAGCTAAGGAAGCAGTCGAAGAAGCAAATAATATTTTGACTCGGGCTATACAGAAAACTAATCAGAAACGATTAAAGCTACGGGCTGGCCAAAGGTGGCAGATACTGCTAGCTTTATGCGTTGCCAGCCCTGGAATTCTTCTCCGCCTGACCGGGTTATTGCAGTCATCGGAATGGGCCGCTTTAGATCTATTTTTTCGCCTGCGTCCTTCACAACCAATAGACGATCGCATTGTCATTGTAAGTATTGAAGAGGAGGATTTACAGAAATACGGTTGGCCTATTCGCGATCGGGTTATAGCCCAGATCCTGCAAAAATTGCACTCCCAAAAACCCCGCGCCATTGGTTTGAACATCTATCGGGATTTACCCGTAGAACCCGGTTATGCAGAATTACACAAGGCGTTTACAAACATACCCAACATAGTTGGGATTGAGAACATCAACTATAAAAATAGCCCTGGAGTACTACCGCCGCCCGCCCTGAGTCGGCGAAAACAAATCGGTTTCAATAACGTAGTTGTTGATGCCGATGGCAAAGTACGTCGCAGCTTGCTGTATTGCTGGGTGGATAACAAATCTCATACCAGTTTTGCCCTCCAGCTGGCGTTTATTTACCTCAAGGCTGAAGGCATTGAGCCTCAAACAGCAAAGGATACCGAATATCTGCAACTGGGTAAAGCGGTGTTTCGCAGCTTTGAGTCCAACGATGGTGGCTATGTGGGAACGGATGACGAAGGCTACCAAATTTTGGGCAACTTTCGCAAACCATCGACCAGTTTCCGGAAGGTTTCGATGATGGATGTGTTGAAGAACAGAGTACCGCAGGATTGGGGGCGCGATCGCATCGTCCTGATCGGTTCCACCACCAGCAGCCTCAAGGATTTTTTCTACACTCCTTACACCAAGGATCTCGTTAAATCCAAACCTATTCCCAGTGTGGAACTGCAAGCCAATTTTCTGGGCCAAATCCTTACAGCCGCCCATTCTGGAGGAGCATTAATTAATGTTTGGCCAGACCCAATCGAATGGTTGTGGATTTGCAGTTGGTCTTGCCTGGGAGTAATTTTAATTTGGCGATCGCCCTCTTTAGGAAAGTTTATCCTCTATATCCTTCTGGCGGGAACTGCCCTGATCGGCAGCTCGTATTTAGCTTTCTTAGCGGGTTGGTGGATACCCGTCATTCCTCCTATGTTATGCCTACTAGGAGCTACAATTGTTACGGGAATAGGAGCTAGAGAAGATCGATTAGAAAAATTGCGGCTGCGTCGTACCGTGGAGTTAATTATGGAAGTTTACCCTAACAATCCGGTTGCCTGTCGTATAGCGATTGAGTGTCTTAAGCGATCCGAAAGCGAGGCAAATCAAGTTTTGCTTAATCAATGGGAAGATGAGCTATCTCATCGGTGAAAATTTTATGTTGGAATCAATGGTTAAAATTTTACCGCAGATGAAGACAGATGAACGCTTCGGAACGCAGATATGTTTGAGTTTTTCGGCTCTTTCGGGTTGATGATGACAAATGTTTTATGTGTTACAGATTTGGTGATATGGTGGGTTACGGTGCGGGAATTCAACTACTTTTTTGTGTTTTAAAGTTATCGTTTGCACCTAACCCACCCTACAAATAGTTAGTGCTTTTTTCGGTCTATGGAACTTCGATCGGTATCAGAGCATTTTCCGGCAAATAGCTGGAGAAACGATCGCCTTCCGAGAGAACCAAGATCAGGCGGATAGGATAATCTGGTTCAACGTGCAAATCTGCCCAAGGCACTGCCAATTCCAAACAACGGTCTAGGGCGACTTGGGCGCGGCTGGGACGGGAATGCCATTGCCAATGTTCGCCAGCTTCTTGGAATAAGACGGAATTAGTCAGTAAGTTAATCCCCAAATGGTGGCGGAAAAGGTAATTGAGGGGTGGTTCCTGGGGTAGATTTTGCAGGGGAATGGGACTGGTGGACATGGTGCGATCGGGATAAAACCAAAGCAAATTCAACTCTGGCGGACAACCTTTACCGGGTTGAATGCCACTTTGGAAATCTAACCGCAGATAGAAGTTGAGGTGATCGACACCGTACCAAATGCGCTGGATCGCAGTGCTGCGGTGCATTGTTCCCCTTGCACCACCAATTTCGATCCGACCTGCTTTATCCCAATCTTGTTCGTCGCCGATACCATCAATGACGGGATGAATAAAGCTTTCGGGTCGGTGGTCGCCTCGCGCTTCGTGAACTTCTACCGGTCGCTGCACATTCTCCGGAATGGGTAAGTTCAACGCCTGATAAATGGCAGCTAAATGTTCGCGGAACAGTTGGTCGAAGATGGCATCTTGGTTGGAGGAATGTCCTTCGCCAAACCACCAAAACCAGTCGGAACCTTCTGCTGCAAACAAAGCTTCCCAAGCTTCGGGGTTATTTTCTTCGGTTGCTTCTGGATGATTTGCCAGTGTTTGTCGCGCATCTGTGAGGAGTTCCCAGGCGCGATTTTTGGCTGGGTCGCCGATCCAAGTTGTCAGGTTACCATCTACCCAAGAACCGGTGTGGAGTTTTTCGGCGGGGATAGTTTCGGTGGGAGGGAATCGATCGAGAAATTCCGATACTGTGACCAGCTTCAGTTCTTTGTGAGTATTTAAAGTTTGATAAAGTGTTTCCAGGAATGGTTTGCCGTCTAGTTGGTAATGTTCCCAGCAATTTTCGCCATCTAGCGCAATGGTAACCAGCCACGGTTTTTGCAAGGCTGTACTACCATCGGTTTGGTGATGTTTGAGAGAACGTGCGATCGCCTCCAAATGGCCCACCATATCGGCTGCTGCTTTCTTCGGTTCCATCGACCCGTAAGTAAAGCCGATCAAATCCGACAAGCGGTGGTCGCGAAACACAATTGCCAAGTCACCAGCCGGTGTTTGCAAGCGATAGGGACGGTACAGAAACTCCGGTTCCGTCACATTACCAGAAGCATCGCGGTGGAAAAAGTGTTTGATGCTATTGCCCAAAATCGCTTCATCGGAAACTAGCCATTTAAATCCCTGTTTGGCAACGTAGGGCAAAATTTGAGGGCTAACAGCTTGTTCCGAGGGCCACAAACCGCGAGGTTCGCATCCGAAGCGTTCTCGATAAAAATCCCAGGCTTTTTGTAAGTGCCTGGGAATATCTTCTTCCCACTGGAAACGACGCTGGGGTAAATTCATGTTGGGTACCGCCACCCGTCCGGCATTTGTATCGGCAAGCAAAGGTAAGATGGGGTGGGTGTAGGGTGTGGTGGTAACTTCCAACTGTCCGGCGGCTTGCATCTGACGGTGTTGGGGAACGATGCGGCGCATGATTTCTTGCTGCTTAGCATAAATCTGTTCGCGATCGCCTAAATTAAAACCTTTCCCCTTTTTCAACCATTGTGCAATTTGCGGGTCATCCCAAAACAAAGGGTCAATCCAAGCGAGATTGTGCCAAGCTAACAAATCGCTGTAGTCTTGCGGAATCCAATTTTCTTGACACCACGATCGACCTTTTTCCTGTCTTTGTTCGTAAAGTTGGGCGTAGCGAGGGTTGGGATCGATGAGGGTGTGGTGATTGGCATCAAAAAAATGCTCGATGATGAATAATTTCTGTGCTTCGGTCAGATCTTCTGTGGGTAAAAGCGATACTGCTAGGTAAGGATCGATCGCCATACCAGCAATGTACTCTTCTAATTGCAGAATCAGAGAGGGAACCAGGTTCACTGTTTGATGCAACTTGGGATAGCGTTCCAGCAGCAACACTAAATCCAAGTAATCTTTAGTAGCGTGCAGACGTACCCAAGGCAAATGGTATTCACCCATTTTAGGCACCAATTCCGTGGGATCTGCCAGAAATTCCCTGCTGCGACTCTTGTACAACGGTTGGTGCTGATGCCAGATGAAAGCGATGTATAGAGGATGGGACATAAGGATTTTAGATTTTAGATTTTAGATTTTAGATTTTGGATTGTGGGGTTGTTAATCCAAAATCTAAAATCTAAAATTATATGACCTGTTCGACTTCGGCAATTTCCGGGATCATTTCGCGCAGACGGCGCTCAATACCCATTCTCAGGGTCATGGTAGAGCTAGGGCAAGAACCGCAAGCACCTTGCAGCCGCAGTTTGACGACAGGGCCATCTAATTCGACCACTTCCACATTGCCGCCATCCGACATCAAGTAAGGGCGCAATTCATCCAAAACGGTTTCGACGTTTTCAACTGTGAGTTCCATTGTTTGAGACCTCCTTTACTTTACTTGCAGAATATTTTCTGGAGTTGCAGCTATGTAGATCCTAGTCCACTCAAGGATAAAAAATTTAACAGATATAGCTAGGGCGTTGGGAAAGTCAAAAGTCAAAAGTCAAAAGTCAAAAGTCACTCATTAAGAATTTCTTCCTGCTCCCCTGCCCCTCTGCCCCCCTGCCCCCTTGCCCCAGCGATAAATAGCTAGACCACAGCCGGTGAGAGCAGTTTGACGTTAGAGAAATTGAACTCGGTCGTGGTTTGCTTGCCGTTATCGTTGGCATGAATGACTTGACGGGTCATGATATAGTAATCGCCAATTTTTGCGTAGGTATCCTCAAATTCGAGTTCTTTGGCGAGTTCACCAGTTTGAGCGTTGCGAAAGACAGCATCGTAGCGGGTGGAAACGTAACCAGAGCTTGTGTCGAGGCTTTCATGGGTGTTGATGGTGAAAGCTAACCTACCCATTACCCGGCTGACTTGACAAATTTCCGTGCCTCTGATCTTATAGTTTGAGCCCATCGCGTCGCCTTTGACGAGGATTTCGATCGCGCCTGTCGAGTCTTCCTCGCCTACGCTAAACTGGTTCTTGCCATGCGCTTGCTCAAAAGACGATCGTTTGCGGTGAGTAACCACATCTCTGAGTTGCGTGTAGATGCTCTGTTGCACTTCATCGTCTTCTACTCCCGTGACTTCCACGCTGAGGTCACCATTAATGCGAATATTGCCGGTGTATGCTTCATCACCTTGCTTGAGTTCGACATCCGCACTGTAGCCGGGAAACTTGCTGTCCCAGGTATAACGGTTTTCGTAAGCGGCTCGAAATAACTCGCTAGCACTCGTTTGCACAGTCACAGAAATCTCCTTGCAAGAATACTCTTTCCAGTTTATAGCAATCAAAAATTTTGGGAGAGATCGCCGACTTATCAAAAAAGTTGGATATCGGAACTACTATATCTGGCCTGCTGTTCAATCAATTTGTGAATTAACTCAAACTGATAGTTGTTTGCTAGGTCTGCAATCGCCTGGGCTATTTTAGCATTTTCTGGGAGAATTTGCTCGATTAACTTCAAGATATTGTTGTCGTCACATCCTAGTGCGGCTTCATTGATTAATTTTAACAACTCTGTTGGTAACACGTTTAAATCTTCAGCGTTTAACTGAAAATTTGTAACCGAATCATTGGCAGCTTCAATTGTTTCTTTTAATTGCGTATATGTGTCTTCATATAAATATTTTACGCCTAAAAACTTGCCAATATTATCAAGCAAATGTTCTTGATTAAATGGCTTACAAATAAAGTCATCGCACCCGCAATCTAAAACCATTTTTCGCTCTGTCTCGAAGGCGCTGGCTGTTAAGGCGATAATCGTAGTGGCTTTACCTTTAACAGTGCTTTTAATCTGTTGAGTGGCTACATAGCCATTCATCACCGACATTTGCATATCCATGCAAATCAGGTGCGGTTCCCAACTCTTCCAGAGTTCGATCGCTTCTTGTCCATTTTCGGCTTCTTTGACAGCAAAACCTATTGAAGTTAAGAGAGTCACCAGCAAAAGGCGGCTCTCTGCAACATCATCAACCACCAAAATTCTATAAGTCGGTTGTGCGGGTGCTAAACCAATTACCTTACCTTTATTTTCAGTATTTGGAATGTTACAGAGATCGGGAATAATAACGGGAATTTCAAATGTAAATATACTTCCCAAACCAACAGTACTGATGACTTTAATATCTCCTCCCATCAGTTGTACGAACTTGCGGCTAATCGGTAAACCCAATCCAGTTCCTTGCTGACATTTCCGACCTGTTTGTGTTTGTTCAAATGGTGCAAATAACTTGTCGATTTCGTCAGGAGCAATACCTGGGCCAGAGTCTTCTATTTCAAAATAAAGTCGATCTTTGTTAATGGTGGATTGTTCGCTATCCGTTGTCACTTGCGATGAACGATTAATTTTTACCCGCAAACTGACACAGCCTTTTTGTGTGAATTTGATTGCGTTACCTAAAATGTTAATTAATACTTGGCGTAATTTACGTTCATCAATTTTAACATATTTTGGTAGGTCTGAAGCGCAATCGAGAATTAACTGCAATCCCTGGGATTGAGCTTTCAACCCAAACATATCCTTTATGCTGTCCAGTACGTTAAATAAGTCAAAGTAGTTTTCATTCAAAGAGGTTATACCCGCTTCAATTTTGGACATTTCGAGAATGTCGTTAATTAGAGAGAGAAGATGTTCGCCAGAACGATTAATAATTTGCAGGTATTCTTGTTGCTGGCTTTTGAGGGAATAATCGCGAGCCAGTACCTGGCTGAAACCGAGAATGGCATTAAGAGGAGTACGCAATTCGTGACTCATAGAAGCCAGAAATTCGCTCTTGGCACGGTTAGCTGCATCTGCTGCCAATACAGCTTTTTGCAGTGTTTCTTCTGTTTTTTTACGATCGGTAATGTCTTTAATTGTAGTCACGACAAAAAACTCTCCATCATCTCTTTGGAATATGCCTCGCGTTACATCAACAATGACTTCCGCTCCGTCTTTACGATAAACTGTGAATTCTGTTTGATTATACTTGTGGTTAGTTTTAATAAACTCTTGATGTTGTTGGAGTATCGTCGCCCTTGACTCAGCATCCAAATGGGAGAAATGCACGTCAGTAAATGATTTACCAATCAGTTCGGCTGGCTCAAACCCAAATAGTTGGCTGTAGGCGGGATTCACTTCTACTAAACATCCATTGAAATCGGTCAAACAAATTGCCACAGGGGCTGAATTTAAGATCGATCGATTGAGGTTTTCGCTATTTCTCAACTGAATTTCAATTTGCCGCCGATCGCGAATCTCTTCTTGAAGTAAAGCATTTTGTCTTGCCAGATCCCGCGACAGCTTACAGATTTTTAGTTGATTCTCGACTCGCGCCACCACTTCTTCTAGTTCAAAAGGCTTGGTGATGTAATCAACTCCACCTAAAGAAAAAGCTTTCACTTTATCGAATATTTCTCCTTTCGCACTGATAAAAATAATCGGGATATGGCTGGTTGCTACATCAGCTTTTAATTGGGTGCAAACTTCATATCCATCCGGTTTTGGCATCATAATGTCAAGCAATATCAGATCCGGAGGGTTTTCTTGGGCTGATTTGATAGCCAAGCTGCCATCTCGCGCCAGTCTAACGCGATAGCCGCGCTCGCCCAAAAAGCCGCCCAATAAGCGTAGGTTATCTGGGGCATCGTCAACTACTAAAATATTAGCTGGTATATTTAATTGAGAAATATTCATTTTAAAGTTTATTTTTGTGATTTTGCTTCTTCAATTAAATTTAATATAGTATAATGATTGAAATTATTTACCAAGGCCCTCAGCGCATCAGCTAAAGCGCGATCGTGAGTTGAAATTTCCTCAATAATACTCTCGATCGAAATTGAGTCGAGGCTAATGGTAGCTTGTTCCAGACGGAGCATCAAGTCGGTTGGCAAAGCAGCAATAGCAGCCGGAATGTCAATATTAAAGTCAAGCACCTTTGAGGAAGCTGTCCATCCAGACTCCTCATAGATATATAGCACCCCAAGATATCTACTTATTATCTCAAAAATGTCTCTTTCTGTGAAGGGTTTGGGGATAAATTCATCGTAGCCTGCGCGTCGAGCAGTTTCTCGGTCTGTGTCGAAGCTGCTGGCGCTGACGGCCACAATTATGACCCTTTTTAACTTTTCACCTTTGCGCTTCTCACTTTCCTGCGATCTGATGTGTTGAACGGCTGCGTGGCCATTCATAACTGGCATATGCACATCCATAAAGATAAGTTCTGGTTGCCAGTTTTCCCATATTTTAACAGCTTCCATACCGTTGCTGGCGACTTGGACTGAAAAACCCAATTTTTGCAGCATTTCAGCAAATAATTGCCGATTTTCGGAGCGATCGTCTGCAATTAAAATGCGATAACTGGGTTGGTTGGGTGCTAAAGCAATAACTTGACCTGCGATTTTAGAAGTTTCCCGATTAGCTATTGCAACTGGCAGACACTGAATGTAAAATTTGAAATTTGTACCTTTGTTAACTTCACTTTCAACAGTCATTTCACCTCCCATCATTTGCACGAAATGCCGACTGATCGGCAATCCCAAACCGGTTCCGCCTTCCACTTTTTGTCCGCTTTTAGTTTGCACGAATGGTTGAAATATGCTGTCTAATTCATTGGCTGCAACGCCACAGCCAGTGTCGGAAATTTCAAAGTGAAGTGCCAGTTTTTTATTGTTAATAATTATGTTTTGTTTCGGCTCTAATGACAATCGCAGCGATACGCTACCTGATGAGGTAAATTTAAAAGCATTACTGAGTAAGTTAATCAACACTTGGCGCAACTTTACCTCATCAGTAAGCACCATTTGCGGAATGTCAGCACTGCATTCGATCTGAAAATACAATCTTTTTTCTTGCGCCTTGAGATAAAACATATTTCGCAAGTCATTGAGTAGAGCGATAACGTCAAAAGCAGTTTCGTTGAGGGAGATCCGTCCGGATTCGATTTTCGCCATATCCAGTACATCATTAATGAGAGTGAGTAAGTGTTCTCCACTGCGATAAATGATGCGAGTTTTTTCTCGATCTTCTGGGAGTAAAGTCGAGCTGCGGAGCATTAATTGGGCAAAACCGAGAATGGCATTGAGGGGCGATCGCAATTCGTGACTCATGTTAGCGAAAAAGGTGCTTTTGGCTTGGGAAGCTGCTTCGGCTGCTTCTTTTGCTTGTTGCAGTTCTACTTCTATTCGTTTCCTTTCGGCAATTTCGCGCTGCAATTTTTGATTGGACTGGGTTAATTCCGCCGTGCGTTCGGCTACTTGAATTTCTAAGGTACGATTGTATTGTGCTAATAAATTCTCGGCTTGTTTGCGTTCGCTGATATCAGTAAAAGCGGCGATCGCATAGACTACTTGATTTGTGCGATCGTAAATAGGAGTTGCCCAGACTTGCAAGGGAATAATTCCATTAGGGCGATGAACTTCCATATCATCAATTGTACTGCTTTCTCCCGCTAAAGCTTTGACAACTGGCAGCTTTTTTGTCGGATATGGCAGATCGGTTCCACTCAGATAAACTCGATAAGTATGTGCCAATTGCTCTGTTTTAGTTTCTGGTAAATAGTCCATCTCTAATATTTGTCTCGCTCTCTGATTTGCATAAGTCGCATTTCCGGTAGGATCGTGAACTGATACACCTACGGGCAATCCTTCTAAGAACTGAGTGAGGCGGTTCTCGCTATCTCGCAGTGCGGCAAAAGATGCTTCCAGTTGCTCTGCCATTTGATTAAAAGACTCTGCCAATTGTCCCACTTCATCAGAGCGTTTTATTTCTAATGTTTTATGCCATTCACCCTTAGCAATTTGCTTAGCGGCAGTATTCAAGCGCAAAATTGGTTTTGTAATCCAAGCAGCGGTAAAAATACCGATTCCTGTAGCTAAGATAAAGGCGGCTATACACAGCAGAATAGTTGTCTGGGTGTTGGTATTAATTTGCTGCATAAAGTCGGCTTCTGGTACGACTACCACAATCAGCCAATCCAAACCAAACCCATCTTTGAAAGGGGTTACCTGTGCGAATTCGCGTTTTCCTTCCATTTTAAATTCAAGTTGTATTGAACTATTTATTTCGGTCAAATTACTAAATTGATAAATTAAATGCTGTGCTGTGGATCGAATTAATGGGTTCCTCATTTCTACGGCTTGGAGTCGTTTATTCTCTTTGCCATCTGCATCCTTAATGAAGGGGAGTTCCGAGCTTGACGACGCTACTATCATTCCCGACCGCTCGATAATAAATGCTTCTCCGTGAATACCTATCTTCAAACTTTTGAGAAAATTATTGATGGCTGTAAGAGATAGATCGCTCGATAAAACACCTTGGAGTTTACCTGCTTCATTATAGAGGGGATAGCTAGCAGCAATGCCCAAACCTCTGGAAGTAGGAATATAGATATAAATAGGGCCCCATGTCGGTTTACCTACGGTAACAGCCGTTTGATAAAAAGGTCGTTTTCTGGCATCATATTGCGGTTGATTGACCAATAATTTTTGGCGGTTCCCTTGGCTATCTACGCTGTAGACACGAAGAAGACCTTTCGTAAAACTTTCTGTGGATGCAACTGTAAGTCCTCTCTCATCGTTACCAACGGAGACGAGTCCGCCCTGCGGGTTGCTAAAATAAATTCTACTTAGGGAATTAAAGACTTGAATTTGTTTTAAAAAATGCCGTTCTAAAGCTTGAGGATTATTTATATCCAACTGACCGAGACGAATAGCATTAGCGTTAGTTAAATTGATGGGATGAGGTGTTTTTAGGTAAGTGCTAATGCGATCGAAAGTGCGATCGCTAATTTCCCTCCGCAATTGGGAAGCAACATCGTTGACTGCCTGTTGCCCATTTTTAAAAGAGAGATACCCGACTAACCCCACAGCCCCAACGATTTGCACAACAAATGGGACAATCAGGATAGTTTGCAGGGTAGCCTTGCCAGAAACTTTGCTAACGACGCGATTTAGAGTATGAATTGGCATGGCGGAGAGAGGCTTATTTTTGTTTTGTCGTCTAAAAGTTCATGGTTCATTTTTATTTTGTTGTATAATTTCAGCTAGATTGCAAGTACAAGATAACACCAGGATCTAGTTATCTAAAACCCGGTTGAGGTATTGCAAAATCGCCACAACGATAACTACGCTGAAAGCTAATCCCAACCAAAAACTGTTTGCGGCTATTGACGATCGATCCATTGCCCAGCCACCCAAGGGAGGGCCAATAGCGTAACCGATTGCCCAGCACAGGGAGTTGATGGAAAGGTAGACGCCGCGCTGGGACTCCGGTGCAATATCGGCGACGAGGGCAGATGCGGAAGGTGTATAAAAGACGATCGCGATCGCTGTTACTCCCATCGCTAATATGGCCCAACTTAATTGTCCAGCAGGTGCAACGCCAGTCACCCAGATGAAACTGAATCCCACCGCCCACAATAAAGCGGAAACAGTTAAAGCGTGGGGATGGCTAAATCGCCTCAAAATGCGGGAGATCGGGATCAGACACAAAGTTGCTACGATCGTGTGCCAGGTAAACAAAGCGCTGATAGTTATGGTGGCAAATCCTACTTTTGAGTTACCCACCGGTACAAACTTACTGAAGTACAGGGGAATGGTGCTGTGCAGCTGGGAAACGTAGGTTGTGAAGATGATATTGGCTAGAACAAAGATAGCAAGGCGACGATCGCGCAATGCTGTTTCCCAGTTACCCAGTGCTTCCCTATGGCGTTGCGTTGGTTTGTAAGTTTCTGCGATCGCAAAATAAACAACCCCAAAGAAGACGACAAAAGATATCGCATCAATGACAAACAACGCCCGATAAGCGCCGATTGTACCGATCAACATTCCGCCCAGAATAATGCCTACTCCCAAACCGAAATTATCTGCAAATCGCACGATCGCATAAGCTTCTTGGCGATGTTCGGGCTGTGTTAAATCTGCTACTGCGGCTTCCGTTGCCGGCCAATACAAACCCATACCCAAACCCATAAGTAAGTTAGCGACAACAAAAGTGGAAAAATTATCGCTGAGCGCCATTACTAAAGATGCGATCGCGGAAATAGCTGCCGAGAGCAATAAAGTACGCCGACGCCCCCAAAAGCGGGAGTCGGCAAAAGAACCCCCCAATATGCGTCCCAATACCCCTGAAATAGAGGCGCTACCCAAACCGATACCTACCTGAGTCGCCGATAAATGCACTAAATTCACAAAAAAGATGGGAGCATAAAATAGGGTAAAACCCGAGCCTACCCCTGAGAGGAACCTACCTACAGCTAAAATCCAGATTTGCGGCTCTAGCTGGGGCAACCAAGAAAGCCTTTTGGTGGGACTGGAAAATTTCATTCAAGAATTAACGCCAGTAATTGAATTGACACTCTCTACCAGGAACGGCATAAGTATAACCGAGCCAAAAATACTATGCAGCTGGAACACCACACTCTCTTAATTCGTCCCGATCGCCACCACGACGAAATATCTACAGAAGAGATGTCGGCAAACAAAAGGAGGTGCAAAGCCGTCTCTTTGATTCGAGTGAGCGCAGATGAATAATATTGACAAAATTCTGATATGGTATTAGGTTGCATCTATTTGTTGCATACCTGGATTTCTACTGGCACCAAGTCGATTGGCTAAAGTCATGAACCTTATTTACCGAACGATCGCAATTTTAGGAATCGCCACTGCACTGGGTAGCATCTCTCCTGTTGTTCAGGCTCAGTCCAAGCCAAGCCAGTCTCCTTCAGGAAAGCCAACCCAGGCTGAGTCTAAGCCAGCTCGCAACAGCGAGTCAAACCCAGCGGAAGCTCAGTCCAAGCCAACCCAACAGGAGTCAACAACGCCAGCTGAGGCGGAAGGCACAACACCAGCCAAACCTGAATCAAAGCCGAACCGCACACAGTCAACGCCATCGACGGTGGAAGGCACAACACCAGTTAAACCTGAGTCTAAGCCGAACTCCACAGAGTCAACACCATCGACGGCGGAAGAAACAACACCAGATCAACCCGAACCAAGCTCAACTCCGAATAACTCAACAACGCCAAACCCCAGTACAGAGTCAACGCCAACAACCAAACCGGAAACGGAAATGAGTGCGGTGGACTTGTACAACCGGGGGATTGAAAAGGCGAGACAAGGGGATTATAAAGGAGCGATCGCAGATTACACTCAAGCATTAAAACTCAATCCCGAATTGGCTCAAGCTTATGTAAATCGCGGTTACGCTCGCTATTTCTTGAAGGATTTTCAAGGCGCGATCGACGACAGCACTGAGGCAATTAGGCTCGATCCCAATAACCCCAAAGCCTATATCAATCGCGGGAACGCTCGCGATGATATAAAAGATCATCAAGGAGCGGTTGAAGATTACAACCAAGCAGTACGCCTCGATCCCAATGACGATAAAGCTTACTACAATCGAGGGATTGCCTACAACAAACTGCAAAAACATCAGGAAGCGCTGCAAGATTACAGTCGCGCTATCCAACTGAGACCGGATTTTGCGGAAGCTTTCTTCAATCGCGGTGTTACTTATTACAACTTGAAAAATTCTCAAGCAGCACTCAGGGACTTCCAGAAAGCAGCCGATCTGTTTCGCGAACAAGGAAATACACAAGCTGTCCAATCCACTCAAGACGCAATCAGAACGATTCAGCAAACCCGAACTTGAAATTAGCGATGAGTTATAAGTTATGAGTTTTGAGTTTAAAATAGTTTTTAATTGTTAACTCGAAATTCATAACTTAAAATTTTGATATTTAAACTTAAAGACAAACAAACAGAAAAATGTCGTTCCAAATTTGAAAAAGTATTATTACTCCCTCACCCCAAGCCCATTTTTTCTTTTGACTTTTCTAGTCCCTAATCCCCAATCATGAAATTTTTGTTTGTAACCGATCTGGATAACACTCTTGTGGGTGACGACGAAGCGCTGGAAAAACTAAACCAGTTGTTAAGTCAGCATCGTCAAGAACATGGAACGAAAATAGTCTACGCTACAGGTCGTTCTCTGGCGCTGTATCGACAACTTTTAACAGAAAACCAACTATTAGAACCGGATGCTTTAATTGCAGCAGTGGGAACCGAAATTTACTACAGCGATCGCGAAGACGAACCCGATCCAGTTTGGTCGGCACAACTTTCTGTAGGCTGGAACCGCGATGTGGTGGTAGCTACTGGTGCTAATTTTGCCGATATTGTACCTCAACCAGCTTCCGAACAGCGACCTTTTAAGGTTAGTTATTTTGTCACAGAACGGGCAGCAGAGGAAGTGATACCCCGCTTAGAATCGTTGCTGAAAGAACGCGGTGTAGACGCACAGTCGATCTACAGCGGTAGCAAAGATTTGGATATTTTACCTCGCAATAGCAATAAAGGTCTGGCGGTACAGTTTCTGCGCCAGCAGTGGGGAATAGAAGCTACCCGAACAGTGGTGTGCGGTGACTCTGGAAATGATATCGCTTTATTTAGTGTGGGAGAACCGAGAGGGATTATTGTAGGAAATGCCCAGCCAGAACTCCGCCAATGGCTGAAAGCTAATCCAGCCGAATATCGGTATTTAGCAAAGGCAGATTGTGCTGGTGGAATTTTGGAAGGTTTGTACCACTTCGGTTTTTTGTCATGATTAGCTATCTCAAAGGAACAGTAGCAGGCTTTCACAAAAGTAGCAGCGATCGCGTTACCCTCATTCTGGAAGTTAACCAAATCGGTTACGAGCTGCAAATCCCGCCGCGTTTGGCAGAAAAGTTGCCCTCGCCTGGGGGAGATGCACAAATTTTTACTGACTTGCAAGTGCGGGAAGATCGGATGATTTTGTATGGTTTTGCTTCCGCCGCAGAGCGAGATTTGTTTCGCCAACTGACAAATGTGAATGGTATCGGTGCAGCTTTGGCGATCGCGCTTTTAGATACCTTGGGACTGCAAGATTTGGTGCAAGCGATCGTCACCGGCAATATCCGCGCCTTAGCAAAAGCACGCGGCGTCGGGAACAAAACCGCCGAACGCATTGCGCTAGAACTAAAAACCAAACTCGCAGAATGGCGGCATTTCGCTGGTGTTGCCAGTTCTAAGGCAACTGGCCCTTCTCCGGCAATTATTGAAGACGTGGAAATGACCTTACTGGCATTAGGTTATACCAGCACCGAGGTAGTGCAGGCGCTGAACGCGGTCAGCGAAGACCCACTGATGGCAAAAGCTAAAGAGGCAGAAGATTGGATTCGAGCTGCGATCGCGTGGTTGAGTAAGTAATATAAGATGCTTCGGAATTGCTTCTCAAAATTGTAAATATTACTTCAACGCTATGCCTGCGGACTGAGCTGTTATAACCAAGTTTATTTCCACAGAACGATTCAATAGCTGAGTTAAAAATAGCAAAATACAGTTGTAGCCCTAATATTACCAAAAGTCCGATATGACAAGCACAAAAGTTAATTCTTCTCAAAAAATTCATGAGGAGAAGAAAAACGCTGTTCCTGCCCAAAAAACTGATAACAAAAGCGAAAAAAATCATAAAACAAGTACGATTGAATTTACTTTATTTGCACCTTATAACAAAGGAGCCGCGTTAATCGGGAATTTTTCTGATTGGCAAGAAATCCCGATGCAAAAAGGTGAAGATGGTTATTTTCGCACCCAAATGGAACTGGAAGATGGGGTTTACGAATATAAATTCCGCATTCAATCTAAAAGTTGGTTTTTTGAACCAGACCAATGGGTAGATATCATCGACCCTTATGCAACAGATGTTGATGAAAGCAAAGGAGTCGGCACCGTAACAATCAAAGACGGCCAAAGAATTGTCGATAGTTACGTTTGGAAGCACGACGACAAACCCTTACCTGCCGATCGCGAATTAGTCATCTACGAATTGCACGTTGCCGACTTCTCCGGCGGCGAACCCGATCGCTACGTTCGTGGCAAATACAAGCACGTTGTTGAAAAGTTAGATTATCTCTGCGAACTCGGCATCAACGCCATTGAATTGATGCCTGTCAAAGAATATCCCGGCGATTATAGTTGGGGATATAATCCTCGTTATTTCTTTGCCACAGAAACAAGTTACGGCACAACCGACGAATTAAAAAATCTGATTGATGAGTGCCACGCACGCGGCATTCGGGTTATTATGGACGGGATTTTTAACCACTCGGAAGCATCTTGTCCGCTCACCCAAATCGATCACGATTATTGGTATCATCACTCCCCCCGCGATCCCGATAATAACTGGGGGCCAGAATTTAACTACGAACATTACGATGAAAAATTAGGCATTAAACCAGCGTGGCAATTTATCGGTGAGACGGTGCGTTTTTGGATTCAAGAATATCATATTGATGGCATTCGTTACGATGCAGCGCGACAAATTGCCAACTACGATTTCATGCACTGGATCGTTGCAGAAGCGAAAAAAACAGCAGGGGCGAAACCGTTTTACAACATTGCCGAACACATCCCAGAAACCCCTACCATCACCAATTTTGACGGGCCGATGGATGGTTGTTGGCACGACAGTTACCGTTTCTGTCTGATCGAACACATCTGCGGCGATACGTTTGATTTGGAGCGTTTGAAAGATGCGATCGACGGCAAGCGCCAAGGCTTTATGGGCGCTACCAACGTAGTTAATTACCTCAGCAACCACGACCAAAAGCGCGTTATGGTGGAATTGGCCAACCGCACCATTTTTGATGGCGAAGCTTTTAAACGTGCCAAGTTGGGAGCCGCCATATTGATGACATCTGTCGGCGTGCCAATGCTTTGGATGGGAGAAGAGTTTGGCGACTACAAACCGAAAACGATCGACCCCACAAAAATCGAGTGGGCGCTGCTGGGAAATGACCTCAATAGCGGTTTATTTGAATACTACAAAGGCTTGATTAATCTGCGGAAAAACAATCATGCCCTTTACACTGAAAACATTGATTTTTTCCATGAAAATGCTGAAGCAAAGGTATTAGCATATACTCGCTGGAATGATGAAGGTTCTCGTATAGTCGTCGTCGCCAATTTCTCAGATAACTATCTGGCTGGATACACCGTTCCTAACTTCCCAGCGGATGGCACATGGCACGAATGGACTTACGACCACGATATTGAGTCTGGTAACGGTCAAATCATCATCGATTTACCGGAGTACGAAGCAAAAGTTTTCGTCTGGCAATAGTTAAGTATCCTCTTGCTTTGTGTAGGGTGGGCACTGCCCACCTTTTTTTTACCGCCGATGAGAACAGATAAACGCAGATGTATTTGCTAACTTTTCGGCAAGTACAATAGATATATTTATAACCGCCGATGAGAACAGATAAACGCAGATAAACGCAGATGTATTTGCTAACTTTTTGCTAAACACATAGATATAATGGGTAGTATCGGTTACGTAAAAAATTTGCGATCTTATCTGCGTTTATCTGCGTGCATCGTTTCTACATCTGCGGTTAAATTTAACTCATGATTCCAAGCGAACTGAGATATTAAACAAAACTATGTTGTTGCGCTAAGTAGGAAGACAGCGCAACAACATACTTAATTTATCGGCAATCTGGCTGGTACAATATCTGAATTAACCTACAGAATCGTCCCAATTTCCTTCAGATAAACCCGCGTAAATGGTTCGCCTTCTCCCAGCGTGTATTGTTCTATCAAACCTTTGTGCCGAATGGAAACGCTGTTTCCTTCCTTCACAACCACAGTAGCGTCTTCGAGAATATCTCGCGTTAGCATCATTTCTGTTTCTGTGGGATTATTCAGAACTACTATGTTGCTGCCGTGGTAAAACATACCATCTCTTTCCAGCACGTCTTCTGTGTATTCAGCAATCAGTAAATCTAGCTTCGGATTCCGCAGTAGACTTTGAACATTGGTGTTGTAATCCTTGTGCAATATTTTTTGCGATCGATTCACGAAAACTGCTTCTCGACAAACAGCACCTATCGTCCATTCGGGTTTTTCTAAAAGGATACGATCGATAGTTTCTTGCAGTTCCGCAACTGAGATTTGGTTGAAAGTAATAATCGGTATCCTCGCATCTGCGTCAGACTTAAAGAAGGTTTCTAAAATCGACGATGGCACATCGACGCTTTCACCGATGGCAGGATTAAGGTGCATAAAAATGCCCGGTGCGGCATTGATTTCCAGGATGCCGAAGTTACCCGATTTCCAAGATTCAGAGAGACTTGGAGAAATGACATCTATCCCCAGACAAGTAAGCTTAAAGTGCTGTGCGATATCTTGCGCCAAAATAATGTTATCTGGGTGAACGGTGCGCGTTGCATCTATACTCAAACCACCAGCAGAAAGATTGGCGACTTTGCGAAGATAAACGGTGCTTCCTGACTCAATTACGCTGTCCATTGATAAGTTTTGTTCGGACAGATACTGTTCCATTGCGTCATCGCACTGAATTTTACTCATCGCCGAAGTAGGTGTGTCCAAACGGGCAGGTTTGCGATTTTCGCGCCCGATCGATTCACGAATAGTTGAGTACCCATCACCGACAACTGATGCGGGACGGCGTTCGGTAGCGGCGACAAATCTGCCGTTAACGCAGAGGATGCGAAAATCTGCTCCTTTGATGCTTTTTTCGACAATTATTGAGATTGATTGTTCTTCTGGAATTGCTTTCAGCGCCCTGCCAAAAGCTTGTTGTAATTCTTCTTCGTTTCGCACCGCAGCTGTTACCCCTATGCCTTTGTGATCGGCTACAGGTTTAACTGCTACTGGATAGCCAATTTCTGCGGCGGCTGCTTTTGCTTCTCCAAGGGAGACAACTACATCGCCTTTAGGAACGGGAAAACCTAATGTACTTAAAAAAGCTTTGCAGTCATCTTTACGGGTGGTAAAGTCTGAGTCGAGATGGCTATCGTTATCAAATGTTGTGGCTACGCCGCGAATTAGTTTTTTGCCGTAGCCGTATTGCATCAGTCCTTCATCCCACAGATAAAAGGTGGGAATTCCTTTGCTGCAAGCTGTGCGTAATAAAGCGTAGACTGTGGGGCCACCATAAACGCTGTGTCGAAATGTGTTTTGAAGATTGCGAATGCGATCGTCTAAATCAAAATCTTCCTTTTGATTAATTGCTTCAAACCAGTCCCAAATGGTATAAACTATTGCCCGACTTGTACGTGCGTGCAGTGCTTGCACGGCAATTCTAAAGAAGTTGGGATGCTGTTTGAGATTCCAACGGTTGAGGTGCAAACCCATGTCGAGTTTTCCCACTTCTGAAAGTGTGCGGGCGAAGACATGGGCATGGCTTTCGTATGTCTCGTCGCGCAACTGCGGGTAGCGATCGCCAATAACTGACAAATACTCCTCTATCGGTTGAGGCGACAAATACCCAGTGAGGGTAAAATCCAATACTACTGCCCCCGTCTCTAAATATGGGTTCGGCCCCATATAATGCTTGATGTTGTAAATATCGAAGGCGTCTGTCTTCCTGGCGTTAATGCGTACTGTGTCGATAATTTGTTCTCGCACCATTGATTATCTCCGCAAAGCTAAACTCCCTGCAAATTTAATTTCTGTACGTGGCTAAAAAATCGATTTTTGGCTGTCATCTTCAATAAGAGGGAGATTTTTCCCCAACATTTTCATTGCAGGTTAACAACAGCGATTTCTCTTTGCTAAATTTCTAGCCACGCCGACTACAACTTAACTTTAATGTGTAGGATTTTCATCTATCCAAAGGCAATGTTAAGTAAGGCGATCGCAAAAATACTTATTGTATTCTGTAGGGAATCCAAATTTTGAATGACGTTTTGACGGCAATACAAGATCGAGAATTTAAGAAAACTCCGAATCTGGGAGTGTTGAATTATCGGGAACTTCCGTAATAGTAATGTTATTGAGTTTCGCGATTGCTCGGTTCAGATACCCTTCAGAGCCCGGACTTTTATAAAAATCGGCCATTTCACATTCTAGATCTGCAAATCTTTCTTTTGCCTTAAAGGTGTGGATTAATTTTGCGGATTAACTATAAGGCAGATTTTCCTAATTATAATATATAACTTACGATAGGTACAACCTACAGCAAAACGGTTGAAAATTAAAGAAAGCATTGAGGAGACAGCACATGAATATTACTAAAGCTGATCTCAGAGATGAAGTTCGAGAACTTGCTGAGGAAGCTTTCCACCGGAAACTTATTTCTGGCTATGGAGACGGCCAAGACAGTAACGAGTACCAAATAGTATACCAAGGGAAACCCAAGCATTTTCCTTTAGAAAAAGCCCGTTCTTTGTTACGCAATTTAATTAGGCGTTTAGCTTAATTAAACATTCTGTTTGGCAAGGATAAATTTAGAGGTAAAACATCTCCATTCACACCAGCACCTGACTCTCTCTCCACTCCCGATCTCAAGTTTGGATCGGGAGTTATCTCCTGGCGATTCACTTTTGCGATCGCACAGCTACTTTGTTAGGACTTACGCATCAAGTTTGAAATGTAGGGACAATTCATGAATTGCCCCTACTACGGTAAATCAAGGGTTTCTGGTCATTTTTGCGTAAGTCCTGTTTGTGTAAAACCACATTTTCTTACGAATCGGTCAGAAAGCTTTACTATATAACACAAAAAAATTCAGTATAAAAATCTACCATTTGGCTGTTTCCTTGGTTTAAACTGTGATGTTTTATAGAAATTAAATCAGGTGAAAACTGGAGTTAATATGGCGCTGAGTGAAAACCGTGGGCAATTAGTTATTATTGGTGGGGCAGAACAAAAGGAAGGAGAATGCAAGGTACTTCGGGAGTTCGTTAGGCGAGCAGGAGGCGTCAAAAGTCGCATTGGGATCATGACGGCTGCGACAGGCTTACCAAGAGAAGTGGGAGAAGATTACACCAGGATCTTTGAGCGGCTGGGTGCTGAGGAAGTTCGAGTTATAGACACCGAATATCGGGAAGATGCAAGCAAACCCGAATACTTAGAATTCATTGAAAATGCGACGGGTGTGTTCTTTACTGGCGGAGATCAAGCTCGCATCATCAGCATCATTAAGGACACCGACCTCGATCGAGCTATTCATAAACGCTACGCTGAAGGAATCGCAGTCGGGGGTACAAGCGCTGGTGCGGCAATGATGCCGGATATTATGATTATTGAAGGCGACTCGGAAACCCATCCTCGCGTTGATGTTGTGGCAATGGGACCGGGTATGGGCTTCCTTCCAGGGATGGTAGTCGATCAGCATTTCTCGCAACGCGGACGTTTGGGACGCTTGCTCTCCGCACTGGCACAGCAACCAGCCGTTTTGGGATTCGGTATTGACGAAGATACAGCTGTGGTAATACAAGGCGATGAGTTTCAAGTCGTAGGTTCTGGTGTTGTTACGGTTGTCGATGTGTCAGAAATCGTCCATATTAATGTAGACGAACTCTTGCGGGATGAAGCTTTGGCAATTTGCGGAGCTAAATTGCATATTCTTCCTGATGGATATCGGTTTAACTTGAAAACTCGAAAGCCGATTGTTGAACAAATGGCTCAGCAAGCAGCCTAAAAGTATTAATTCGTTGAGCGGACAAGTTCCTAGAGCGATCCTCTGGGAACTTTTTTTAACTTACGTAAAGAAACCGGGTTTCTTAGAAAAATCCTTGCTTTCTCAACTAGATATCGACTCAGAAACCCGGTTTCTGGCTTGGGAACAATGCTTGTATTGACAGCACCCCAAATCGAAAATAATTTTTATATACCTCTGGGTTGTGAGGAAAAGCACCTTTATCTTCTGCGAGAATATGAAGGCAAAGTGTTAGTTTATCAAGGTTGAAAAAACGATCGATAAAGTACCCGACCGGGTAACACTTCATCATCAATTTTGGCATAAACGCGCAGACAAGCCAGCACTTCTCCTGACCTACCGCCGCTATCCAGTTCCAGGTCGTCTTTGGAGTATGCGCGGATATCGGCGTAAGCACCCCGTAACTCGCGAATTTGGACGGTACGATCGGCTTTGCGTGCGCTTTCGGCGGCTTCTCTCAGACTGCGCCGCGATTCTTGCTGTAGTTTTCCCCACCAAGAATCGCGATCGACTGGCGGCTGGTATACTAAAGAGTTGATGGCTTCGTCTAAATCAATTCTGGCACGTAAATTGTCGGCTGGATCGATGTTTTTCGCGGCTGTTTTGGCACGTTGAAAACAATCTATTAAAGCAGCGATATATTTGGATTTCTCATCTTTAGTAGCTAAAGATTTGACGCCAAAACGATTCACAGGTTTGAAAGCGTGATGTAAATCCGGGTCGATTGCTTCGATAAATTTTATATAAGTAGATGCGACAGTGGCGAGAAAATAAACATCTGAGTCTGATGTTTCTACTGCTACTCGCGCATCTAATTTTGTTTTGGTATAAAATTGCAAACCTGGGTAGATATTTTCGTCGCGGGTGAAGGGAAGTTGGATAGGCGATCGCTTATTACTGAAATCCGGTAATTTCTCTCGCCAAGACTCAGCTAAAGTTTCCGGTACTCGCAATAACTTTAATTGCATTTCTTGCCATAAATCGGCATCATTATTACTTAGCAAGTGAAAATCGCCGAGATAGAAACGCAATTCTTTATCGCTTTCAAAATTTTGTTTAATTCCGCTTAGTTTACTGCTATAATTAGAAGTAACTGGTTCAAATATATCTTCTAGCGAAGGCGAAACATTTTCTATGGGTTTAGAGATTGGCGAGCGCAAAATCCCCTCTAATTCTCCCAGCACTTCTTTGGCTAAATTTGCACCAGAATCGTCAGGTAATTCTGTTAAAGCTACCTGCAATCCACCCTGCAATCCACGCAAGTAAAAGCGCACCAATCGCGCTAACTCAGAATGGTTTATTTCTAATAGCTTACTCAGTTTTTCCATTCAGATCGCCTCCTCTCAACTCTGAGAAACCCTCAACTCTGACTGAGAAACCCGGTTTCTTAGAGAAACCGGGTTTCTGTTCTGAGGAAACCGGGTTTCTGTTCTGAAAACCTGTTTCTGGATTTTAGTGAATCCCACAAAACGGATCGCGGTTTTCATCAATTTCTTTCGGTTTATCCTCCAATCCCGCTTCAAAAACGCATCCTTCTTGTTTGAGACATTCAGGATGATCGGATGTCCAATAAGGTATTTCTCCCGCGTGAATTCGCAGAATACCTTGATCGTCGAGAGTGACATAATATTGATAATTATAATCGCTTTTGCCACCCGGACGGCTTAATTCGCCAATTGTTTCCCATCGATCGGTTATGGGATCGCGAAAACAGAAAGTATGTTTTCCTTTGCGAGGAAATTCCGGTAAAGGTTCGCTAATTAATCCAGTTCCTTGTTCTTTGGTATTACTTTCATAACGAAAACCTTGGATAGATTTGCTATAATCAACTTGACTGTCGAATATGAGAGGCGGATCTTTTGGACCAACACTCACAGTTTGCAATTCGATTACGTAAACTGCAATATCGCAAAGCAATTTACCATCCTGAGAAATAATCGGTTGGTTAGCTAATTCCGGCGATGCTGCTGCGATCGCTTTTTTGAGATCCAAACTTTCACAGCTAGCACTAATTAAGGAATGAGGAGTTCCCTGACAAAACAGTAATTTGAATTGCAATTTTTGGTCAATTTCAAATTGAACTTTAATTTTCGCTTTAAACTCATCTTCCTCCATTCCCAATTGGCGTACCAATCTATTAATATTGTATCCTCCCCAGAGCATCGGATTTGCGCCATCAAAATCTTGACGGTAGATCGTAATAGTTAAGGGAACACCTTCCCAATCGCTGCGAGTTTTGGCGATCGAATCGCGATCGCTAAGTTGACGAAGTTCCCGACCATTCCGAAAAATCAATCGATCTCTTTCTCCCTGAGTTTTCAGCGTAAACGAACAAGGGAGAAAATAAAACAAATTCTTGACATCGATATCCAGTTGATTGACACCCAGACGCAGCATTCCCTTCGCTGCTTCCAAATCAAAACCGTATTGGCGCAGCTTTTCTGCATAGCAAGCACCCACCGAAGTCGCCATTTTACTAAATTCTGGCACAAAAGTTACTCGTTCTGGATTCCACACGAAATAGTCATATTTGCTAAACTCCTGTTTTACCAGTTCTTCCACTAAGTAAATTTTGCAGGTTTGACCGGATAAAATTAACCAATCGACTTTTTCTTTACGGTGATTTTCTGACTGAAATCCCAAACGACTTTCCACCAGTCCTTTGGCGATGCGTACTGCATCTTCCACCACCGGAGAAACAGCATTTTCAAATTGCTGTCTGTTGATTTTCACGTTGAGGCGATCGGCAGATTTCACCTTGAAGTCAATTCCACTTTGTTTGAGCAAATCAGAAATCTTTCTCTCAGTCAGGACAACCCTTTCCCGGTCTATATTTTTATTAATTTCAATTTTTATTTCTTCCGCATAATCCCACAGGTCGTAAAAAGTTTGCAAGCGAGAGGGATTATTTTTCCATTTCGTCGGTAGGATTTTTTCTGCATCTTTCAGCGCGTCGTTGTAAGCGGGGTCTTCTTCAGGGTTGGAGGTTTTCTTGTCAACGCATTCCAACAAGGAACCAATTTTATATTTGCCATCTTTAGTTAGGAAGCGATCGCTCAATCCCGCAATCTCATCTTCCAGCTTTTGACATTCCAAATCTCCTGAAGTTACTGCGGTCAGCAAACAATCTGCGATCGCCACTTTCAGCAATTTGAAAATCCGCAGCGTAATTAACTCTCCTCCTAATTGCAAATGACCCGAAGACCCAATAAACGTAGGAGTTAGCACGTAGTATCTTCCCCCAGCACCCCGATCTTCATCTCGTTCAAATGGGTCTTTCTCTTCCAGAGAAAGGTTAATCAAAGCTAAATCCGTCGTTCCCCCACCGATATCCAAAACCAAGACATTTTGCGACCATTTTTTGCCATCCCAATGACAGCGAGTTTTGAAAGATTCAATCCCAATATTCAAATCGCCGCCGAATTCTCGCCATAAGAAAAAGATGACTACCGAGACAGCTTCATCGTAATCAGTCTTGACGAAATCCATCCCCAACGCACGCACCATCTGCTCAATTTCGCGACGCACCACTGGCGGCGCTACAGCAGGATAAGTCACAACGGCGGTAGTGATATCTCGACGCGAAGACCTACCAGACGTTCTGGTTTCGTAATATTTTTTGGTATTCTCGATCAAATAACCCCAAGCAGCTTGAATTAATTCGTTGCTGGTAATTTCTGACTCAACTCCCTCCCATTTGACTTGCATCGCATCCCGTTGTTGACCGAAATATCGCTTCGGCGAATGATGAAACTTCCCGTTAATTTCTTCTCCTTTAGTTTCGGAAAAAGCTGTTCTCCTGTTCTGAATAACTCTGTTTCCCATGAGTACCTTTAAAGATTTCAGAGTTTGGATTTCCAACTCGCTGGGAATTTCCTTTGCTTCACTTCCCAGATCCAAGGAAACTCGGAGCAGATTTTGCGATGATAAAGGCGGAACGCGGAAGACTTCGTGGTAAATATGGTTTAATTTTTTGTTAGCAGCACGGCGGAATAATTCGGGACGATTTCCCAAGGAAGTTTCGATTTTGCGGATCGTGACTAGCAAAGCTTGGTCATTAAGAGTACCCGTTTCGGGTATTTCCACATCTTTTTTAATATCGCCAATAAATCTTTCCCACTCCGCTACACCTACACCAGCTAACGCATCAACAGTTGTGGAATTCAACCATTCTACCAATAGTTCGCCTAACCGTTCTTTTTGTTCTTTAGGTAAGCTTTTTTCATTGGAAACAAAACTTGCATCAAATAGAGTAACAGTGGAATTCGATGTGCCAAAATCGATCGCTAACCAGTCGGTAGATTCGTTGAGATTTTTTTCGAGGGGTTTAGGTTTTTCTTCGACAATTACTGCTGGTTGTGCTTCAATTTTATTAATGTCGATCGCAGGTATTTCCGGTTCGGTTTTGGGTGTAAATAAGTAGCAGCTTTTACTTGCTGTTTGCGGTATCGCTAAAATCGGATTTCCAGCGGCGTCAGAATCAAAATATTCCACAATTACCAGCAAAGTGCAACCGACATTTCCCGGTAATGGTTTATCCAACGGGTAAGGGTCTTGTCTTAATCTTTGGGGAGCGTATAATTTGATTGGTTGTTTAAACGTAAATGTTCTGTACGCCGCTTGGATTTGCGCTCCTAATTGTCGCGGTTCCCCTTCCACCTCGCAACTGATGCTGGAAATATGCGGTAAATTGCTTGTGGAAACTGGAGCCAATTCTATGACTGGCAAATCTAATAAACTTTCGTCATTCGCTTTGGGACGCAGTTGGAATCTATTTAATAGTCTGATTTCTATAGCCATTGGTAATTTCAAATTTTAGATTTTAGATTCTGAATTGCTGATTTAAAATTTCAAATAAGTTATCCTCCAGGATAAGTAATTTCGGTAATTTGCCACAAACTCTGCCACCATTGAGGAACCGATCGATTGACCATATCTTCTGCGGTAATATCTCTCAACAACACTTCATTCTGAAGTAACTTTTGCAAATCGCTAATAATTCCTTTCAGAAATTCTCGCAAGCTGTTGTCAAATTTCTGATTTACCTCGCTGGCAAATTCTACCAGATGCAAACCCGCACTAGCCACCATTTCGTCTCGCAGTCGCAATACTAAAATTTGATTGTTCGCAGGTGTGCGATCGGTTTTGCTTCCCGTTTGTCCCCAAGCGAAAGTTAAGCCATTTTTATTATTGTTTGCACGCGCTAAGGGAAATAATTTTTCTGGTTTAATCTTCGTCTCAGAGTTTTCGGTTAATTTCGCTTGTTTCAGCAATCCATTCAGCCAAGTTTTTGGTTCTGTACCGCCGCGTACTAGGATTTGAAGCGATCGCACATTTTCTCTATTTTTTTGTTTGATTTCTTCTATTTTATCTGTAAGCAAAATTTCTGCGATCGCATTTCGCTCGTTCTGCACTTTGACGGAAAGTTCGTTTAGCAATAGCGCGATCGCACCATTTTGGGGATTGGCGATCGTCTCGCGGGTGAAAACTTCCATTTCTCCCACCATTTCGGCAAATTCCGGATAAAAATCTTCGCTTTGCACGGGGATGCGCGTATCGTCTCCCGCTTCCAAATCTCCCAAAATCTCATCTACTATATTTGTAGATTCTGGCAATTTAATGATACCATCATCTGCTTGCTGAAACAGCAAATTCCAATGCGGCCAGCTAAATATCCGAAATATTAGCTCATCTTTAATAACCTCGCTTACCTGCACCCCCTGCCGATCCTGCAAACTTTTTTTACCCAAATCTTGTTGAAACTCATTATAGGTTTTGACTAAACTTTCGATCGCTTCTCGCAATTTGACAAAATTCTTGTTTTCCGGTATCGGAATATCATGCTCAATACCTTCTAAAAGATGACGCAACTCATCCTGTTGTTTATGTAAAATTTCGGCTGCACTGCGCGTATCATCTAACAGTTGTTTGAAACCATGTTCTTTGACATGATTTAAGATCGATTCTCGCAGTCTCACGATACCACCATTTTCAGCTAAATCGCCTAATTGTCTGGCGAGCGTACTTCTGCGATCGGACCTTTGCAGCTTTTCACTTAACCTCTGCCATTTTTCGCGCAATTGTCTGGACTTATCCCCGCGATCGAAGAGATAATCTAAGTTAGCCATAAACTCTGGCGAACCTACTTGCACATTACTGGAATTCTTGGCTAAATCTCCCAATCCCCACAGCGGCGATAGCAGAAAAATGCGATTTTTTTCCGTAGTAAATGCTTGAGCGCTGGCGATAGTCGTTTTCAACACTTTCAGTTTTTCCAAAACGCTATTTTCGCTCAGCGGTTCATCCTCAAACGGCAAAATATCATCGATCGCATTTTCCTCAATCATCTCATCTAAGATCCTTTCCCCTCCCTCATTTTCCAAAGGTAGTTGATCGAACCTTCCCACGCCTAGCAAAATGCGCTCTTTCAGATTAACCCCCGGTTTCTGCTGCTGCATCATCGTGAAAATTTTATTTGCAGTTGCACCACCCGGTTCGTTACCTTTTAATATAATCAAAATTGTTTGTACTTCTTCCAGTTCTCGCAGCGATAAGAAAGTATCGCGCACCCCCGAATTCGCCGCACCCAGTCCGGGAAAATCAAGTAAAATAAATTCTTCTGCACCTGCTAAACCAGACAAATCCCAAATATCTCTCGATACTCTCACTTTCAGATTCACGCGCCGAATCAGGGGAAAGCTGTTTTGCAATGATTCCACCGAAACTTGGTGCGATTTTCCAGGTGCTGGCAATGGGATATCCTCAAATCTAAGATTTTGGATATCCATTTCTGCATCTGCTAATTGCAGTCCTTGACGAGCGACGATCGGATCGATTTGCGAATATTGCTTACCGAGCAATATTCCCCATCTTTCATAAGTTCGCACGAACAAGATTAATTCGCGCAACAAATAACGCAAATCCAAATTATTGCTACTTTTCCAAACCGTCTCGCACCAATTAATTGTATCTTGCCAAATGCCGATATCGTTAACGTTCAACCTTTGCAGTGCTTTTAACTGTTCTGAATTTATTCTCGCATCCGTCGCTCTCTTCTGCGCTTCTTTCAACATGAAGTCCAAACATTCTTTCACTTCCGCATCCGAAAGATATTCAACTGCAAATTCTTCTACCCGCGTCGTTTGGAAACCTTCTTGCTGAATCAAGTGGATAGCGGTGACATTACCCGTCGTCGGATTAGCACTCACCGGTAGTGCGTCCCCGTACCCGATCAAACTACCCAAGAGCAAAGTTTTCCCGGCATTAAATTCTCCCATCACGCCAATTTTCACTGGCGATGTAGCGCGATCGACTGTTTTTTTCGCCGCCTCCCCCAACCGCGACAGCGCATTCGGTAAACTTGCTGTCACCCACTCTGGTAGCGACAAGCTTTGGGAGAGCGATTCTACTGTTTCCCCTATAGATTTGCCATATTGTTTATAATGATTTAGCTTTTCCGTTTCCATATATTTTTCATTTTATTTAAAGTAGATTTTATCATTTCGCATCGGCCATTGGGGAAAGCCATAAATAACTATCTTTGCTCCTATACCACAATTTTATCTATTTGTCAAACTCAGTCAGATTTTTATGACTGTTTCCCAGGAAAACTCGTGCATCGAGAAGGAGAGTTTTGGGTGCGATCGCCACATCTTATGACCAATCATCAACGCAATTAATAGGCTTTCAGCTTCTAAATCAGATGAATTTTGATTAAAAGTCATACCATGCCTGAGATTATTTAAATTTACCACAGACTTCAAACGAAGTAAATACGTTAATTAATTGAGAATTATTTGCAGAACCTTTTCTTTACTGAAAGAGATAAAATTGAAAAAATAAAATATCGCCAACACAAATAAAACAAAATATTATATATGCCTTAAACTAATGTCCCTTTGCGCGAACGACAGAAAACGAAGAAAGAAAAATATTAATTCCCCCACTCCCCCACTCTCCCACTCCCCCACTCCCCAGACACTTGTGATAAAATCAAAGGCTGCTGCATAAATAACAAACAAGTTCATCATGGCCCTCACGCAAGAGCGCAAACAACAGCTCATCACCGAATACCAAGTACACGAAACCGACACCGGATCGACAGACGTGCAAATAGCCATCCTGACCGATCGGATCAACCGCCTCAGCGAACACCTCAAAGCCAATGACAAAGACCACGCTTCTCGGCGAGGCTTGTTAAAACTGATCGGACAACGCAAGCGCCTACTTTCCTATATTTCCAAACAAAATGTCGAGCGCTATCAAGCGTTAATCGGTCGCCTGGGCATTCGCGGTTAAACGTTATGCCATCAGAACCTCAACAGGAGTCCTCATCCGGTAAAAAACGCTTACCCTTCGAGCCCAAGAAAAATAGCAAAAAAGCGACCAAAACCTCATCTGCGACACCGATTGCGGCGAAAACAGAAGACAAACCGCGATCGGTCAGCAAAGAAAACACAGCGATTCCAGAGGCAGTGAGCCAGCGCATGGTAAAGCGAATGGCCTTTTTTTGCGGCATTCCCACCTCCCTGGGCATATCCACCTTTATTCTCAGCTATATCGTGGTCAGTCATGCTTGGTTCACACTACCGACCCCGGTCGTAGTGTTGACCAGCATGGGCTTTTTCGGTCTGGGTGTCTTGGGGTTGAGCTATGGTGTCCTTTCCGCATCCTGGGAAGAAGAAACACCAGGCAGCATATTAGGATGGGAACAATTTACCGTCAACTGGGGACGAATGACGGCGGCATGGCGATCGGGTAAGCAAAAAAACTAAAAACTTGCGGCATACTACCATCACAGCAAGCAAGCTGGCTATGCCGAAAACGCAACACCAGGTTGGCTCGATCGAGTTTGATATGAGAGCCTATAGGTTAGCTATTACCGATTCTGCACCCAAGAAACTTAAAAAAGGATTTTCAATATGATCGTGGTCATGAAAATCGGCTCCCCAGAAGTCGAGATTGCTCGTGTTAGCCAAGATCTCACAACCTGGGGACTGACACCAGAAAAAATTGTCGGGAAGCATAAAGTAGTGATCGGGTTAGTTGGCGATACCGCCGACCTCGACCCACTGCAAATTCAAGAAATCAGCCCCTGGATAGAACAAGTGCTGCGGGTAGAACAGCCCTTTAAACGCGCCAGCTTGGAGTTCCGTCACGGCGAAGCCTCCGAAGTAGTAGTTCCCACTCCCAACGGGCCTGTAGCTTTTGGTCAGCACCATCCTCTCGTCGTCACCGCTGGGCCTTGTTCCGTTGAGAACGAACAAATGATTGTCGAAACAGCGCGACGGGTAAAAGCAGCAGGGGCGCAGTTCTTGCGTGGAGGTGCTTACAAGCCTCGCACTTCCCCTTATGCTTTCCAAGGTCACGGCGAGAGTGCTTTGGAATTGTTAGCGGCAGCACGACAAGCCACCGGTCTCGGTATTATAACCGAATTGATGGATGCTGCCGACTTGGATGTTCTCGGCGAATATGCGGATGTCATTCAAATCGGTGCCCGCAATATGCAGAATTTCTCACTGCTCAAAAAAGTGGGGGCGCAACCAAAGCCAGTCTTGCTAAAACGGGGAATGGCAGCTACAATAGAAGATTGGTTGATGGCAGCCGAATATATCTTAGCTGCTGGGAACCCAAATGTGATTTTGTGCGAGCGGGGTATTCGCACGTTCGATCGCCAGTACGCACGCAACACCCTAGATTTGGCGGTAGTACCCGTATTGCGTACACTTACCCATTTGCCCATTATGATCGACCCCAGCCACGGTACCGGACGAGCTGAATACGTACCTTCGATGGCAATGGCAGCGATCGCGGCAGGAGCGGACTCGCTGATGATTGAAGTACACCCCAACCCAGCCAAAGCTTTGTCTGATGGCCCGCAATCTCTCACACCAGAAAGATTCGATCGCTTGATGCAAGAAATGGCTGTCATCGGTAAGGCAGTTGGACGCTGGCCTCAACCAGTTGCAGCACTTGCCTCTTAAATTTAGGACGGTGCGTCATACCCACAAAATGCTAATTTTATAGATATGTAACACATCTGACGCACCCTCCAAACTGAAAAAGGCCAGCTTTAGGAGCTGACCTCTTTTTATGTCTACAAGGGTAGATAATTTTTGGCTCATTAGTTCCCCTTTCTGCTAAAGGGGTTTGACAGGATAAAGTGGAATAGAAACGGGCCAACCTCCCGTCGGTTAACCCGTGAGCTTGGGAACGCGCAGAGCAATTATTTTTGCACTACCAACTTCACATTGGCGTTTTGCAGACCGCGCTGCTTCACTTCTGCCAAAGTCTTATTAACAGCGTACTTCTGATTGATAGAGTTGATCAGCTCGGTTTGGTTGTGCTTCTTAGCAACACCCCACAGGTCAGCAATCAGGTCGAAAGTGCCATCGCTATTGCGAGACCAACCCAAATCGTATTCGCCTTCCAAAACTGCAACCAAGTCAGCTCGAACCCGTTGACCATTGTATCCACGAACATCAGCATTGCTCTTCACCGTGATACCCAGGTCGCGCAGAGAAGTCTTGAGGATTTCGGCATCGGTGATTTTGGTCCGCAGAGTGCTAAAGTGAGACATTGGGATTTCCTCCTAGAGAAGTTAGAAACAAACGACAACGTTTTTGGTTTTGTGTTTTTGGTTTTGTTCGGATCTTGCCGCCCAAGAAAGCTTTTAGCGGCATTTACTTAAACTGCTAGCTAAGGCTAGCCTTTCCTCCTGTTGGGAGCAGGAGAAAGCTTTTAAAACTCCATTCGCTGATATTCAGCTACGGAGGATGCAGCAGGCCGCGCACGCTGTCTGGCCCAATCTCGCAAGGCCGTAACCTGTTCCGTCATTGTTCTCGACAGCGGTTGTGTCGCTTTAATCGCGGCAATGATATCTAGCTGCGTGAATTCTCGATCTTGAGCAAAGGCTTCGTACATCGCTGCTACCAGTGCCTGCTCAATTTCCGCGCCAGAGAAGCCATCAGACACTTTACCCAGTTGTTCCAAGTCAAAGCGAGACACTTCTCGACGGCGCTTAGATAAGTGAATCTTAAATATCTCTTGGCGTTCTTCTAGAGTTGGCAAATCTACAAAGAAAATTTCATCAAAGCGACCCTTCCTCAAAAATTCCCCAGGTAAGCGTTCTACTCGATTTGCCGTCGCCATCACAAAGACTGGGGAGCTTTTCTCTTGCATCCATGTGAGGAAGGAGCCAAATATCCGGCTAGAGGTACCTCCATCTGAGTCCGATGAGCCTGCACTACCTGCAAAAGCTTTATCTAACTCGTCGATAAATAGAATAACTGGCGAAATAGATTCGGCTGTTTTCAGCGCATTTCTCAGATTGGCTTCTGAGCGACCCACCATCGAGCCGTCGTACACACGGCCCATGTCCAGTCGCAGCAGTGGCAAACCCCAAAGACGAGATGTTGTTTTTGCAATTAGGGACTTGCCGCAACCCGGTACACCTAAGATCAGCATACCCTTGGGCTGGGGTAGTCCATATTCTCTAGCTCTTTCTGTAAAGGCGTTGGAGCGTTGTTTGAGCCATTTTTTTAGCTCTTCCAAACCACCCACCGCATCAATTGTTTCGTCTTCCTCAATGTACTCTAGAATACCGTTGCGACGAATCAACTGTCTCTTCTCGGAGAGTACAATGTCTACTTCTGCCTCTGTGAGGCGACCGTTTGTCACTTGGGCTTTACGGTACACCTTTTCGGCTTCATCTCTTGTCAGTCCCAGAGCTGCTCTCAGAAGTTTTTCCCGTGCTTCCGTCGTCAGCCTGCGAGCACGAGCTGGATCTAACTGCTGCGTCAACACCTGATTCAGCTCAGCCATGTCCGGCAGTGCGAAGTCCAGAACTACAACTTCCTTCTCCAGCTCTATCGGAATAGTTTGCACCGGTGACATCAAGATGATGCTTTTTTGGGTGCCTTTAAAGCTGGCGATCGCATCCCTGAGCCACCGCGTAGTCTGAGGATCGTTAAAAAATGGATGCAGATCTTTGAAGATGAAAATACTAGAATCTCGCTGTGGGTCTCGCTGTCTATTCATCGCCCACTCAATCGCTGCTTGTGGCGAGACGGTATTGTGCTGGATAGTTCGAGGGTGACCGTATTCTGACATACCTTGAGTCACTGTCCAGACATATACCCGTCGTGCGGGTTTCATTTGAGCGATTGTTGCGATTGCCTGCTCTGCCCGCTCTTCCTCGGAAGTAACGAGGTAGATCAGAGGGTATTGAGCTTGAACGAGAACGCTTAGTTCTTCTTTCATTTCTCCACGACCTACTATCGACCGAATAGAGACGGTGCAGACCTTACCAGATTCTTCTAAAGTAGTTGCCTGCTAATGCTTGGGCATTATTGTCGCTAATTGCTTTTGCAGTTTTTGCTTTTGCAGTTTTGCGACTTTAGCAGGGCACCAACTCTTGCTCTCCCTGTTGATCGGTTCCTTTAGTTACTGTCACCTTCTCAACCGAAAGATCTTCTTCTGGCAGTACACCTGGCTGTTTACTAAGGGAAACTAATTCTCCCTGTTGGATCACAACGGAACCCTTACACTCCGGACAACTGTAGAGCCGATGAGTTTGCCCATACGATGCCTCTATCTCCTCTGTTATCTCTGGATGAGCTAGGTAGAAAATAATGGCTCGTTCAGCAATAGATGACATCGGTTCTGAGTCAATTGCGGCTCGAATTTTGAGTTGACGATGCAGCTCTGGTGAAAGATACAACGTAACCTTTTGTTTATCTTGCATATGACTCATCAGTCGTTCTACCCGGGTATGTTTATTAGCCTATCGGTTAGATTTCTAGCTGTCAAGGCATTAAGCTGTTTTGACGGCACAATCGTTACATTTATTTACATTTAATCGCAGTCACGCGATATCTCAGCATTGCTAAACTATCGTCAAGCAGATTTATACTACTCCATCAGAAAGAAAAGACTAAGACGATCGTTCGACAAACCAGTTTCAAACAGATGCTAAGTGTGTTATATTTAAAATCTAAATTTTCGGCGGTATAGCCAAGTGGTAAGGCAGAGGTCTGCAAAACCTCCATCCCCCAGTTCAAATCTGGGTACCGCCTTTAACAAAACCCTAAAAAATCCCAACTATACGCCCAGCGTATAGTTGGCTGATATAGTTGGCTGATAGTTTGGCTAAGTCACTGGGGTAGGCCGATCGTACCACCATCTCCAGCAATCACCTCGCCGATCGCATAGGCAGCAATATTATGGGACTCAAACCAGCTAATTGTCTGCTCCGCCTGTTCTGGCGATACTAGCAACATATATCCAATTCCCATGTTGAATGTATCGAACATAGCTTTTGGACTGACTTCACCTGACACAGCTAACCAATCGAAAATCGGTAAAATCGGCCAAGAGCCAAAATCAATACGAATAGATTGGCCTTTTCCCAAGCAGCGAGGTAAATTTTCTGGCAATCCCCCCCCAGTTACGTGCGCCATACCATGTATTTGAATTCCAGCTGCTCGTGCTGCTAGAACCGGCTTAACATAGATGCGAGTCGGGGCAAGCAGAACATCTCCCAAACTCTGGCCGGACAACTGTGGAGGCGTATCGCTCCAATTAAAATTATGACGCTCGACAATTTTGCGAACCAAACTATAACCGTTGCTGTGAACGCCCGCAGAAGCTAAGCCGATCGCAATATCCCCAACTTTAACCTGCTCTCCATCAAGCAGCTGGCTTCTTTCCACAATCCCCACACAAAAACCAGCCAAATCGTATACTCCCGCCCCATAAAATCCCGGCATTTCCGCCGTTTCTCCACCCAACAGCGTACAACCGGCCAACTGACAGCCCTCCGTAATCCCCGCAATCACCTGAGTCAGTTGCGATCGATCCAGCTGACCCGTAGCCAAATAATCTAAAAAAAACAAAGGTTCTGCACCGGAAGTCAGAACATCGTTAACACACATTGCCACCAGATCGATACCGATCGTTTCATGACAGTTAAGGTCTTGCGCTATCTTGAGCTTTGTGCCAACACCATCCGTACCCGAAACCAAAACAGGCTCTTTAAACCCTGTCGGTAACCGGAAGTAACCACTAAAACCACCCAACCCACCAATCACTTCCGATCGATGAGTACGGTGTACCAGATTGCGTATTCCCTCCACAAAAGCACGACCCGCTTCAACATCAACACCTGCTTCTCGATAATCCATCACTAAAACTCCACCTGCAACGCGAGTGCGTGTACTTTAGGCAGATCGAGCCTGACGACAGGTACGCACGCAACTTGCTTAACTGCATATAACTGCACGATGTATTTTACCCGGCCTTGGCAATCGCGCCCCTGCCATTAGCAAAAATGTCACTCAATAGCATACAAATGTAAAAATTAAGTTTTTTCGCATCTATCAAAAGTATGAAAATAACAAACAAGAGCAGATAAATTGTGCCAAGTGACCACACATAAAGTGTTTCGGTCGTATGTAAATTTTTTATTAAGTTTTATTTTGTGTTTAAAATCACAAAATCAACCGCAATCCTTGTCATGACTTGTTTTTCATCGCAGTTAATTTTTAAATTTTCCATAAAGTTGGGCTGACTACAGAACAACCCCGATCCCCAAACACAAAACTTCGTGGTAGTCTGTTGCAGTTACAAGTTCAAGAAATAAACACGGAACGAGTACGAGTTAAGAGGGAAATTCTACCGACGGGTGCTACCCCGTGCCTGACAAGGCAACATCAGTAGCAATCTCAACCTCGATTCCAGACAAGCCTATGAATGTAAAACTTTGCAGTAGCCTTATAGTCACCTTGCTCACAACTGGGTTGAGTACAATATCATCCTGTCAAGCACAAGCTCCCAACGCACGGGAACAAGAAACCAAAGCAAGCCATTTGAGAGCTTCTACCTCAGCTTCACCCCAGGAGAGTACTCGGTCAGTATATGGAGTAAAGGTGGGATCGCAGTCCGAGCATAATGGCCAGACCGATATCCCAGAAAATAAGCGTCACTCGCCAGATACGGCTCTACCTGCGCCCTTGGCAAATGCACAGTCTGTAGATACAGTCAAAGTGGGCGAGTATCGATCGCGCCAGGGTAACGAGACACAAGCAGATCCGATCGCCAAAGTCGAACCTCATCTGTGGGCAGGGCGTCAGGCTGCAACCCTTTACCTGCGGAATATTCCAGTTATCACCTTTATTGGTTCGGCTTCAGATAGCATCGGCGATATTAAAGTCGGGAAAGCTGGAGATGGCAAAGACACTCTTAGTGCTGAAAATGAAGCCGAAGTTGTCGAACCGAGATCTTTTGCCAACCAAGGGCAAAATTTCAGCCAACAGAGGCGACCCGGGCAGTCTGAGCGCGATCCGGTTTGGCGGGCTAGTGTATTAGCAGCAAAGCTAAACCAGCTAAATCGCGACAACGTAGATGCCAATACGATCGCAGTTGTCTGGAATGGTGAGGCCAATACTGTCTCAACAAGTCTACCCTCTTCCAGAACAAGACGTAACTCACAGCAAGAATTTCAGTCTGCGACTCGTGATAGACAAATTGGTGAAAGCTACATCATCAAAGTAAATGAGGAACAATTAGTCCAGATAGATGCAGACACCAGGCTTCCAGACAGCACAAATAACCTAGCCCAAGATGCACTCCAAGTAACCAATCGCCTCCGACGACTGATCGGCAACGCCCCACCCTTAAGAGATATTGCGGGCAGACCCACAGCAAAACCAATCCAAATAGCCTTGACTACAGCTCCCGTTTTATCCCGCCTCAGAGGTTTGGCTTCCTGGTATGGCCCCGGCTTTCACGGTAGACGGAGTGCTAACGGAGAGATTTACAATCAAAATGCTCTAACTGCTGCCCATCGCACATTGCCTTTTGGAACACAAGTACGAGTAACAAACCTTAACAACGGTCTTTCTGTTGTGGTGCGAATTAACGATCGCGGCCCTTATGCAGGAAGGCGGATTATTGACCTTTCAGCAGCAGCAGCAAGGGTTTTGGGAATGATGCAAACAGGGGTAGCTCCAGTGAGCTTAGAAGTTCTCGGCAAATCCCAAACTGTAGCTGTAGAGCAAAATTAATTTCAGATTTCAGATTTCAGATTTCAGATTTACGCAAACAAAGCAATTTGAGATTTGAAATCTGAAATTTGCGAAGTTTCCTTCGCGCTTCGCTATAAACTACTATCCTGAGAGTTGCGTGGAAACCTGGGATTACTCGTGTACTTATGTACGACAGTTGCTGCCCTGCGCTGCTATCTGCGTCTGTGGCAGCTCGAACAAAGCCCGATCGAACCAGAAGTCGGCTTGGTTCCTACTATGGGAGCTTTGCATTCCGGTCATCTGGCACTCATCGAACGCGCTCGACAACAAAATGACTTTGTGATAGTCAGCTTATTTGTCAATCCGTTACAATTTGGCCCAACAGAAGATTTTCAAAAATATCCCCGTCACTTAGAGCAAGATCGACAACTTTGTCAAGAGGCTGGGGTAAATCTTATTTTTTCCCCCAGTGCGACAGAGCTGGGACTCTCAACCGCGCTTGAATCCGCCACAACCATAGTTTTTCCGCCACAATCAATGACATCGGTCTTGTGCGGACGTTCTCGCATCGGTCACTTTCAAGGCGTTGCCACAATTGTGACCAAGTTGTTGAACTTGATACAGCCCACAAGGGCGTATTTCGGCCAGAAGGATGCTCAGCAGCTTGCTATTATTCGACGTTTAGTAGTCGATCTGAATATACCAGTAGAGATTGTGTCCTGTCCGACAGTGCGCGAGTCGTCGGGATTGGCGAAAAGCTCCCGCAATCAGTATTTAACCGCAGAGGAAAAAGAACAAGCATCAGTTTTGTATCGCAGTTTACGACAAGCGGAATTTGCTTTTCAAGCAGGCGAGCGATCGAGCGCTCGTTTGATGGCTGTAACTAAGCTAGAATTGGCAACGGTTCAAGCGATTGAGCCCGAATATATTGAGTTAGTAGATCCGACGACGCTGATGCCTTTACAACAAATTGAGGAGGTTGGACTTTTGGCCCTCGCTGCAAGGTTGGGCACTACCCGCCTCATTGACAACATTATTCTGAGAAACCGTCAGCCGATTGTGGCAATCGATGGCCCTGCGGGGGCGGGAAAATCTACCGTGGCCCGTCAGGTAGCGCAGGCTTTGCAGCTGCTATACCTGGATACGGGCGCTATGTATCGAGCAGTGACCTGGCTGGTGCTGGAATCTGGTATTTCTATAGAAGATGAACCAGCCATCGCCGAAATTGTCAGTAAGTGCGATATTCAATTGGGTATGGGGGATGAACCTCAAGCTCCTATTCGCGTATGGATCGATGGCCAAGAAGTAACCCAAGCCATACGCAGCCTAGAAATAACCTCTCACGTTTCTGCGATCGCTGCCCAAACGATCGTCCGCCAAGAGCTAGTCAAACAACAACAGCGCTGGGGTGAGAAAGGAGGTATTGTTATTGAAGGTCGCGACATAGGTACCCACGTTTTCCCCGATGCCGAACTCAAAATCTTCTTAACTGCCTCAGTGCAAGAACGCGCCCGTCGCCGTCAAAAAGATCTCAAAAATCAAGGTGAGGCAGACCTGAGTTTGGAACAGATGCAGCAGAACCTTTCCGAACGGGATTGGAAAGATAGCAACCGTAATGTAGCGCCGTTACGAAAAGCACCTGATGCCATTGAAATCCAAACTGATGGTCTTAGTATCGCTGAAGTTACCGATCGCATTATTACCCTCTACCGGGAGAAAGTGGAAGGACAAAGCTCGACTTTGGCTAATTAATTCAAAACCTAGAGCTATCGTAACTGCTAATGGTTAATACCTCGAAATTCAGGTAATCAGCCATCAGCAGTTAATTTTTGGCAACTATAACTTCGATGCGCTTCCAGACTCGCCCCCGTAAAATTTCAGCTTATAGATTGGCTTAGAATATTTGCAAACGATGACATCTAAAAATTTGGCATTTATAAGGAGCAATATGGAAAGCTGCGCCGAATTTTTGAGTATATCGTACAGGAGTCCAACTAGACATAATGCGTGCGATCGAGTCTAACCGTATGTTTAAAAAGGTTTTGGTGTTCATTACCCTAGTAGCGGCTGTTTGTAGTTTGGCGATCGGTCTTAATTTGTTTGTAAAACAAGGTTCTCGTGACACTGTAGTTATATCTGCTGCCGCGTCTGGGCCATTACCAATAACTCAAGCGCAAAAGTTAGATACAGAAGTTGTTCGGCAACAAAACGTAACCCAAAACCTACAATATCCGATCGTTCAACCTCACGTTCCGGTAGAAGCAGAGTCTCTTCCCTCCGACAACGAGGGAATACCTCCAGCAGACGAAGAAGGCAAAATTTTTAGAGTTCCTACCCAGTTTCAAGGGAAAACGCTTGAAAAAATGCCAATTCTGGGTGAAAAGAAAGTGATTGCCCTCACATTTGATGATGGCCCTTGGCCTAAAACGACTTTGCAAGTTCTCGAAATTTTAAACAAAAACAATATCAAAGCAACTTTTTTTTGGGTCGGTCGTTGCGTCAAAAATTTTCCACAGATAGCCCAACAAGTAGTAGCCCAAGGACACGCGATCGCTAACCACACCTGGAGTCATTCTTATCGAAAAATGAAGCCCAGTCAAGCAGCTAAAGAAATAGAAGACACGGCAGAACTGATTTACAAAACAACAGGAGTAAAAACATTTTTATTTCGTCCTCCTGGCGGTCTGTTAAACAATGGGCCGGCGGATTATGCTAAGGAAAAAAACTATGCCATCGTCAAATGGTCAAATGACCCGATGGACTATCGCCCACTTCCTGCCTACAAATTAGTCAAAAATGTACTTCGTAAAGCGAAATCCGGCGATATTGTATTATTGCACGATGGTGGCGGCAATCATTCGGCGACCGTGAAAGCTTTACCGGAAATAATTGATAAGTTAAAACAGCAAGGTTTTGAGTTTGTCACTGTACCACAACTGTTGGAAATGAAAGCTCAAGAAATGAACGAGCGAGCGTCACAATTGAAATTATTGCCCGTGCCCAATCCACCCTCCGATTAAATAAGTTTCTATTATCACCACAAAACGGGAGAGCCCAATAAACGATCGGAATTAGATTTGATGGTTTGACATTTTTTGAGAAGTGGGATTTGTTGAACAAATCCGACTTCTACGTTGGCAATCAAACCTTCAAACTTTCAATGCTGTCAACAGATGGATTTACTTCTGGAGAATCGGCTTCTGAAGGAGGCACAACTTGCCAGAATTTGGGTAAATATTCTGTCCAGTTCTCCAGAATTGTCATAGCTTTTTGGCTACCAGTGCGATCGGCATGAGCTTGGATCAGTTCCTGCAATTGCGCTTCTCCCACAGGCGATATCACCCGTTGAAACTTGACAATTTCGGGGTTGACTTTTTGCGCGAAACTGCCATCTTCATCGAGGAAGTAAGCCAAACCGCCCGTCATCCCAGCGCCCACATTGCGACCGACTTTGCCCAAGACTACCACAATGCCGCCAGTCATGTACTCGGAGCAGTGGTCGCCGGCACCTTCAATGACTGCTTTGCCTGCGGAGTTCCTCACTGCAAAGCGTTCGCCGGCTTGACCTTTGGCAAACAATGTGCCGCCAGTTGCACCGTACATACAGACGTTACCGACGATCGCTGCTTGGGATGGGTCATAGGTAGCATCTGCTGGTGGCTGGATGATAATTTCGCCTCCGTGCATACCTTTGCCTACATAATCATTCGCTTCGCCTTCCAAGCGCAAAGTTATGTTCGGCAAGTTGAATGCGCCAAAGCTTTGCCCCACAGAACCGACAAAGTTGAGGGTAATTTGACCGCCAAACCCATTATTGCCGTATTGGGAAGCGATCGCACCTGCTAATCTCGCTCCAACGGTGCGGTCTGTATTCACCACCGGCAGCGAATGCTCGACTTTGCTTTGGTTGCGGATAGCGGCTTGAATCTCTGCGTTTTGCAACAGTTCGTCATCTAAAACAACTCCATTGCTGTGAACGGGTTCGTGGTTTAACCAGTCGCGATGGGATCGCGTATCCGGTAATTGGAGCAAACAATCTAGATTGAGGGATTGGGTCTTTGTTAACTGGATACCATCTCTAGTTTTGAGTAAGTCAGCACGTCCGATGACTTCTTGTAGCGATCGATATCCCAAATGCGCCAGAATACTCCGCACTTCTTCTGCCACAAAGTAGAAGAAGTTGACTACGTGTTCCGGTATACCAGTAAACCGCTTCCGCAGCGCTTCTTGCTGCGTCGCCACTCCTACGGGGCAGTTATTTGTGTGGCAGATGCGAGCCATGATGCAGCCTTCTGCAATCATGGCGATCGAACCGAAACCGTATTCTTCGCCGCCCATCAAGGCACCCATCACGACATCCCAACCGGTCTTGAAGCCGCCATCTACCCGGAGGATAACGCGATCGCGCAATTGATTTTCCATCAGCACGCGATGCACTTCTGTCAATCCGAGTTCCCACGGAGAACCTGCGTGCTTAATTGAACTCAGCGGTGACGCTCCCGTACCGCCATCGTGACCGGAAATTTGGATAATATCGGCATTTGCCTTCGCCACACCAGCCGCTACAGTACCGATGCCGATTTCTGCTACCAGTTTTACAGATACAGGCGCTTTCGGATTGATTTGGTGCAAGTCAAAAATCAACTGCGCCAAATCTTCAATTGAGTAAATATCGTGGTGCGGCGGTGGGGAAATCAAGGTCACTCCAGGTTTAGATCGCCGCAACATAGCAATGTAAGGGCTCACCTTTTTACCCGGCAGTTGCCCCCCTTCACCCGGCTTCGCGCCTTGCGCCATCTTAATTTCGATTTGCTTGGCGCTCATCAAGTACTCCGGCGTCACCCCAAAGCGACCCGATGCTACCTGCTTAATTGCACTCGATGCTGTATCGCCATTCCGCAGACCTTTCAGGTGTGGCAAAGTGGGAGAAAAGCCTTTCTCATCCACATCATCCAGAACTTTGTAACGCACCGGGTCTTCGCCACCTTCACCGGAATTCGACTTACCGTTAATGCGGTTCATCGCGATCGCCAGTACCTCGTGTGCTTCTGGCGACAAAGCACCCAGAGACATTCCTCCCGTACAGAAGCGTTTGGCAATTTCTTCGACTGACTCCACTTGTTCGAGAGGTATCGGATCGCGATCGCTCTTAAATTCCAGCAAATCTCGCAGTGCTGTTACCGGACGCCCTTCCATATATTTGCGGTAAACTTCGTAGTGGTCGGACGCTGGGGAATTTTGGATTTTGGATTTTGGATTTTGGATTGTCGATTTTTCTAAATCCTCTGCTTTGAAAGCAGCAACAGCCTTATGTAGTGCCTTGGCCATTTCCGGGCTGTTCATGTGGTACTCTCCACCGGGACGGTACTGCACAAAGCCGAAATTCTCTAACTTCTTAATTGTCAATTCTGGGAAAGCTTTGGAGTGAAATGACAGCACCTCGGAAGCTAGTTCCGCTACACTCAAACCGCCGATCCGAGAAGCAGTACCTTTAAAACCCAACTGCAACAAATCCGCACCAATACCGATCGCCTCAAAAATTTGCGCTCCCTGGTAGCTTGATAGCAGAGATATCCCCATTTTCGACAAAATTTTCAGCAGACCCTCTTCTACAGCTTTGCGATAGTTTGCTTCTGCTTTGATTAACGTAGATTGGGTAATTTTGCCCCGTTCCATCATCCCTTGCGTTTTGGGGTTATGCCACCAAGCCCGCACTGTTTCCAAAGCTAGGTAGGGACAGATTGCACTTGCGCCGTAGCCAATCAAACAAGCAAAGTGATGCGTGTTCCAGCACTGCGCTGTATCCACTATTAAGCTGGCTTTCATCCGCAAACCTTCGCGAATCAAGTGGTGGTGTACTGCCCCCACCGCCAGGAGAGGGGGAATATACGTCAGTTCTGCATTCAGATTGCTAGATTTATCGCTCAATATTAAAATCTTCTTGCCATTTTGCACTTCTTGTGCTGCTTTGGCACACAAAGATTTGACAGCGGCTGCTAAACCTTCCGGCCCTGCCGCGATTTCAAATAAAGTAGATAAGTCGGCTGTGGCAAATTCGGAGGCGCGAATCGCATCCAATTCTGTCTCGTTCAGTATTGGCGATTCCAACTTCAGTAAGTGGGCATATTCGGCGGCAGCTCGCAACAAATTGCCCTTTTCGCCCAAATACATACTCAGAGACATGACCAGTTTTTCCCGCAGGGGATCGATCGGCGGGTTAGTAACTTGGGCAAACCGCTGCTTGAAATAGTCATACAGCAAATGCGGCCTGACGGACAGCACTGCCAAAGGAATGTCATCCCCCATACAGAAGGTTGGTTCCTTCGCTGTAGATGCCATTTCCTCGATAATCATTTCCACATCTTCAATGGTGTAGCCAAAGGCGGTTTGATGGCGCAGTAAAGTAACGGCATCTAATAAAGATGTTTCTTTTGCAGATTGGGGAGTCAGAGAAACGCGGGATTTCAACCATTCGCCATAAGGTATTGATGAGGCAACGCGCTGTTTGATTTCCCAATTTTTGAGAACTTCGTGGCTTTCCAAATCAACTGCGATCGCTTGACCGGGGCCAAGGCGACCTTTTTCGACAATATCCGCTTCTGGGATATCCACCACACCGGCTTCCGATGCCACTACAATATAGCCATCGCGGGTAATCGAATAACGCGCCGGACGCAAACCGTTGCGATCGAGCGTAGCGCCCACTTTCTTACCATCGCTGAACACCAGCAAGGCGGGGCCGTCCCAAGCTTCCTGAATGCCGCTGTAATATTCGTAAAAATCGACAATTTCGGGATATTTATCCAAATCTGGCTGGTTTTTGTAAGCTTCCGGCACCATCATCATCAATCCTTCCAAAGGACTGCGCCCGGACTGCACGATTAATTCTAGGACGTTATCCAAGTTAGCCGAATCGCTATTTTCGGGATTGACAATCGGCTTCAGGTCATTTAACCTTTCGCCCCAAATTTCGTGAGATAAATCGGCTTCCCGCGCCACCATCCAGTTAATGTTACCCAGAAGGGTATTGATTTCCCCATTGTGTCCCAAAAAGCGCATCGGTTGCGCGAGAGGCCATTTGGGCATGGTATTGGTGCTGAAGCGACGGTGATAAACTGCAAAACTACTCGTGTAAGCGGGATTTTTCAGATCGACGTAAAAATCTCCCAACACAGCCGATCGCACCATACCCTTGTAAACTATTGTGCGACTGGAGAACGAGCAAACATAGAAATCCGTGCTGATTCCCGAAGGCTTTTGACCTTCCAGGTTGTCTGCTTTTAAAGTTTTTTCAATCCGCTTGCGAACTACAAACAAGGCGCGTTCTAAAGCATCCCCGCGCAGTTGTTCGCTTTTTACCAATAATTGTGCGATTTTAGGTTGATTTTCTCGTGCTTGAATTCCCAGCAATTCTGGCTTAACGGGTACTTCCCGCCAACCTAATAAAGCAAATCCCTCTTCGGTTAAGATACGCTCAACAACTTGGCGATCGCCAGCAGCTTTTGTGGCATCTTGGGGTAAAAACACCATACCCACGCCAATGCCATCTGTGGATGGCATTTCCAACTTATTTTCTGCAAACCACTGACTCAATAATTCCCAAGGAATACCCGTCATTAAGCCAGCGCCATCTCCGGAATCTCGATCGGCGCTGCAACCGCCTCTATGTTCCAGACAAGTAAGAGCAGCCAAAGATTTGGCAATTAACTCGTGGCTTTTCAAGCCATCTTTATTGGCGATAAAGCCAACGCCACAAGCATCTCGTTCTTCCACCAACCATCTTTGGCCCTGATAACCGACTGCCGCGTTTTGGTTTTGGTGCGATCGGTTTTCTGCTTCGTTTCGAGCTGCGGTCTTATTTATGGAATGATTCATGTTGGTTAAACTCAATAATTCAATCATTGACGAAAAGAATTTGAAATTGCAGATTTGAGATTTCGACTTATTTAAATTTGAAATCTTAAATCTAAAATTTGCGGAGTAGAAACTTCACACACTTGCGTCTCTACTTCTGTCAGGCTCTGCCGTTGTTATGGCGATCGTAAAAACTTATTTAATCGTAGGGTGGGTTAGGCGCGGGCGATAATTTACGTATTTTCAAGCAATAATTAAGTTCCCACACCGTCACCCACCATTCCACATATCTGTAAAATCTACAAACATTTTCCACCATAAACCCGAAAGAGCAGGTACGCCTCGTCGCCAATCTGCCACTTGCACCTCTTATATCTGGTATCTTTTGATTCTTATCGGAACGACGCATTTCAATCGAACACTCTGTTTCTTTTAATACCTTGATATGCTTCTTTTTGGGCTTTCAGAGAAACCTCGCCCCAAAAATAAACTAATGATTTTACGGTTAACCTCTTCTCTAAACCTGGTTGAGAAGGAGATTCAGGCAAGATAGCAGAATAAGATATTATACAAAATACGCTTCTGTGGCAATCCCCAATTTGCAGGGTGTCTTTACGCGCTTATCTTAGCGATCCTATCCTGCTGTAAGCTTACCCGCGAGATTCTTTTTCACTGGCGGGGTAAGGAGTTAAGCCGATCCGATCGTACCGATCGCAACTTTTGTGCAGTTTAAGCAAAATGGTGACAGCCGATCGAGTGAGTCTGCCATAAAATAGGTATCACTTTTTATTATGAGCCAGGGCCAAAAAATAGATCGCGTATCAAGTCATGCTTTTTTGATAAAGGCGATAAGGCTTTGGCTCATAGGACAGCAATATTTCAAGTTGGCGCATAAGTCCGGTACTCACAGAGGTTAGTTCTTAGCGGTTAGCTCAAATACAACGGAGAATAGGAACACAAAAGTTTTATTCCCATTCCCGATTCTCATTGGCATGGTTTGGTATCTCAAAAAACGACTTTCTCGTTTTCTTTTTCGATCTCCTTTGCGCTTGTATGGCAAAAACCTGTGGCGCAAGCGCCGCCAACTGGCGATAATAGCCACAATCGGCATATTGCTGTGGGTGGCAACTTCTTTCTTGAAAAAGGAGGAACAGCTGGTTTCGGCAAAACCGATGACCGTACTGACCCAAGAATTGCCGATTCCCCTTCCCAAAAGATCTTCAGGGCAATATAAGTTGCTGCTACAGGGCGATCGAATCTCCTTAAACGGACAAACTTGGCCCGCAACTTGGAGTAAGTGGCAAATTGGCACAAATCGAAAGCCTCACATTGCTATAACCGATGCAGGTTTAAAGCAAGCAATGGGAGTAGAGTTGTTAAGTTCCTGGGATTTGACCAAGCAAGCAGTACAGTGGTTTACCGATCCCTCAGCAGAGCGGCTGACTTTTCCTACTTTACTGACAAACCAATATCGATATTTAGATATTACCGATTTTGCCGATCGCCTGGGTTGGCAAATGCTCTTTGATGGCACAACCCTACGAATCAAGTCACCTCCCGCTACAGTAACGAACATTCAGCAAGAACAACCCAGCAAAAACGGCGAAGTTGCAACACCGCATCGCATCATCTTGGATCTCGATCTTCCCACGCCCTGGCAAGTCAGCCAACAAGGTGCTGTTTTGAGTCTGCATATCGATGCAGCTGCTGCACCGGGACTGATGGAGCGTTATTATCCCAAACCTCCGGAAGCAACAACCGACGAGCAAGGGTTCCCTTTACCATACGCTACAACAGAGCCTATACCGCCGCCAAACCCCGGCCTGCCATTGAGAATCGAAACAAGCCAGAACAAAACCACCATCCGAGTTGATATCCCTCCAGGTCTGCATCCGCGCATCTGGAGTGTACCCGCTCCTTATCGCTTAGTTATAGACCTAGCTACTGATGAAGTTATCGTAGAACGAGACATTATTTGGGCGACCGGATTGCGCTACAGGCAGCAGATGTTGAGCTTGGGCTCGTCTCAGTTCCCAGTAGTGTGGCTGGAGATCAATCCCCGCCAATCCATAATGTTAAGACCGATTTGGAGCAATCCCGATAGTTTGGTGGGAATTACTCCCTTAGTTGAACAAGCTAAGCAATGGCAGGTGGCAGCTGCGATTAATGGTGGCTTTTTTAATCGCAATACCCAATTACCGTTGGGAGCAATTCGTCGCGATGGTTTATGGCTATCCAGTCCAATTTTAAACAGAGGTGCGATCGCCTGGAACGATAGCGGGGAAGTGAAAATCGGACATCTCAGCCTTCAGCAAGTATTAATTACTTCTACGGGTGAGCGTTTACCTGTGCTTTCGGTTAATAGTGGCTACTTGCAAGCCGGTATTGCCGTACATACCCCTGAGTGGGGGTCTACTTACGTTCCTTTAACCGAAAATGAGACAATTATCACCGTCCTTGACGATCGCGTTATCAGTGTAGAACCATTCAATCGCATTCCCTTGCTGGGTAATGCCGTCAGCAAAACTTCTTTCCCCATTCCAGCTGAAGGCTACCTGCTAGTTGTACGAGATAATAGCAGCGCCGATATCCTTCCCGTTGGCACCATTGTCCGCCTGGAAAGTTACCCCGTTCCTCTGGAGTTTGACCGCTACCCGCAGGTTATGAGTGCAGGGCCACTTTTACTGCAAAATCGTCAAATCGTGCTGGATGCCAAAGCCGAACAATTCCGGGATAACTTTATCCATCAAGCCGCACATCGCTCCTGCATCGCCACAACTGCCTCTGGTACTATCTTGATCGTGGCTGTCGGCAACCGCATCGGCGGCCCTGGCCCTACTTTGAATGAAATTGCCGAACTGATGCGGCTGATGGGAGCAGTAGACGCTCTCAACCTCGATGGCGGTAGCTCTACCAGTCTTTATCTTGGGGGCCAACTGCTCAATCGATCGCCTCGTACTGCTGCTCGCGTCCATAATGGTTTGGGCGTGTTTATCCAGACCGATCGATAATTCAGGGATTGGGCAATTTTGGATTTAAGGAAAAAAGGGAGAATAGAGGCTCCCAGTGGCGATCGGAAAAACTTATTTAATTGTAGGGTGGGGGACGGTACGGGCGATAAATTCAGTGCCTAACCCACCATCATCCTCATCTGTAACAAAAATGAACTTTTTTCACCATAAACCCGAAAGATCCCTTAACTATTTAAAATTTCTTTAAAGCTGAAAAATCCTAGATGAAGAGTTGATATAAGTTACCAGTTTCAAGTACTTGGGCAGTGACAGCGAACGGGTGGAGTTTGCTATGTTTGGCAAAGGTCTACCATTACTGGGGATCGTCTGCCTTTGGCAACTCCATATTTTGCACAAATAATTCATCATACTCAAGGAAGAAGTTATGGCTCAGCATCAAGAAATTTCCCAACTATCCCCTTTACACACATCGTTTCCTGCAACATCAAATCCAGTTGCTGCCACAGAACTGCGTCCTTGGGGTTCTTTCACCACTCTAGAAGAAGGACGCGGTTACAAAATCAAACGCATTGAAGTCAAGCCAGGTCACCGCCTCAGCCTACAGATGCACCACCACCGCAGCGAACACTGGATAGTGGTTTCAGGCACAGCGAGAGTTACTTGTGGCTCAGAAGAAAAGTTACTCAACAGTAATGAGTCAACCTATGTTCCCCAGTGTATGTCTCATCGTCTGGAAAATCCTGGTGTGATTCCCCTGATTTTGATTGAGGTGCAAAATGGAGAATATCTGGGAGAAGACGACATTGTGCGCTTTCAAGATGACTATGCCCGCGTCAAGGCGGATAAGTAAAGATAATTTGACGTCGATCGTTCATTGTTCGTAGTTCTTAGCTTATGATTGAGGGATCTCGATCGCGCTTCAAGCTTGTCCCCATCAACAACGAACAATTTTAATCTGATAGCAAAGAATGATAAATATCAGCAAAGCCGCAGCAAGTGAAGTAAAGCGCCTTAAAAGCAAGCTAAAAAAGCCAAATGCCCTATTCAGGCTGAAAATTAATGCAGGGGGCTGTGCTGGGCTGTTGTATGCAATGGAATTCGACGATGCGATCGCACCCGACGATATCATTTACGATTGCAACGGTTTGCAGGTAATCATACCAGCTGACAACTGCCAGTACGTTGAGGGGCTTACCTTAGATTACTCTGAAGATCTCATGGGTGGTGGCTTTCGTTTTCACAACCCAAACGCCACTCAAACCTGTGGCTGCGGTAACTCCTTCTCTGTTAAGCCCACTTCTGGAGCGGCTTTAAATATGGCTGCTCCAGAACAAACATTCGATATCTGAAGTACGAACATCACCTACAGTTCTTGCGTCGCTTGACAAAAATTTAATAAAAGCGATACAATCTGCATTTGTGGTTAATTTTAAGCAGCCAAAAACTGTAGACTTAGAGGTCATGCCCACCATCCAACAACTAATTCGCGACGAACGCCAGAAAGCGCGTAAGAAAACAAAGTCCCCAGCATTGAAGAGCTGTCCGCAGCGGCGTGGGGTCTGTACAAGAGTTTATACAACAACTCCTAAAAAACCTAACTCAGCGCTACGCAAAGTAGCCAGGGTGCGCCTCACCTCCGGCTTTGAAGTAACGTCTTATATACCGGGTATCGGTCATAATTTGCAAGAACACTCAGTTGTAATGATTCGGGGTGGTCGGGTAAAAGACTTGCCAGGTGTGAGATATCACATCATTCGCGGTACGTTAGACACTGCTGGTGTAAAAGACCGCAAGCAAGGACGTTCTAAGTACGGCACAAAGCGTCCCAAGGCAGCAGCAGGTAAGTAAAGAAGGTAGAGAAGATTGTTTTCATGCCTGCCCTGCTAAGTTTTTTCTCCCAAGCGGTTGCAAAAGAGATATCTGTCCGATCGGACAAAATGGCGTACTCATTTCCATCAAGCTGAACGTCATAGGACAAAATGAGTACAAAAAATTAGCTCGCTAAAGTGTTGTATCATTTAACACCCAACAGAAAGAGCGCAGCTTCAGTAACTTACCAGCTTGCCATAAAGTCGGAAAAGACTGAGTAAAATTTGTAACAGCAGGTAAAGTGGGGGCGGGCAGGAAAATCTGACTGCCGTTGAGAAAAAGTAGAAATCGATCGCGTCCAAAGCATAAAGTTTAAAGTTTGATGAAGAAGGCTTAATATGTCTCGTCGTGCGCTCATTCAAAAACGTCCCGTACCGCCAGACGCCATGTATAACAGTCGCCTGGTCAGCATGATGATTCGGCGGGTAATGAGAAGTGGAAAAGAATCGGTGGCATCGGGAATCGTTTATGATGCCCTTAAGATAATCCAGGAACGGACAGGAGGAGATCCGCTAGAAACATTTGAGCGGGCTGTCCGGAATGCCACACCTTTGGTAGAGGTAAAAGCTCGCCGCGTAGGTGGCGCTACCTACCAAGTGCCAATGGAAGTGCGTGCAGATCGCGGTGCAACTTTGGCGTTGCGCTGGTTAATTCAATTTTCCAGGTCGAGAGCCGGTCGGACAATGGCCAGCAAACTGGCAAACGAGTTAATGGATGCTGCCAACGAAACGGGCAGCGCTATTCGCAAGCGGGAAGAAACACACCGGATGGCAGAAGCAAATAAAGCTTTTGCCCATTATCGGTATTGATTTCCTCACTCGCTGAGGCAACAGAAAAGTATAGAATCTTAACAGAGAGTTACAAAATTATAATCTACGGCAACAACCAAGGAGGTAGCCGTGGCACGTACCGCCCCGCTTGAAAGAGTACGCAACATCGGGATTGCAGCCCACATTGATGCGGGCAAAACAACAACAACAGAACGAATTCTGTTTTATTCCGGTCTGGTTCACAAAATTGGCGAAGTCCACGAAGGAACCACAGTAACTGACTGGATGGAGCAAGAGCGGGAGCGAGGAATTACCATTACTGCTGCCGCTATTAGCACCAGTTGGAAAGACCACAAAATCAACATTATCGATACACCAGGTCACGTAGACTTCACGATTGAAGTCGAACGTTCCATGCGGGTTTTGGATGGAGTAATCGCTGTATTCTGCTCGGTGGGTGGAGTGCAGCCTCAATCTGAGACTGTGTGGCGGCAGGCAGATCGGTATAACGTGCCTCGGATCGTCTTCGTCAACAAGATGGATCGGACTGGGGCAAACTTTTACAAAGTGTACGACCAGATCCGCGATCGCGTCAGAGCAAATGCTATACCGATTCAGCTTCCCATAGGAGCCGAAAGCGAGTTCCAGGGAATTGTAGACTTGGTACGCATGAAAGCTTTGATATACAAAGACGATCGCGGAGAAGAAATCGAGGAAACAGAAATTCCAGCGGAATTAAAAGCTAAAGCAGAAGAGTTTCGCGTCAAAGTAGTGGAAGCAGCCGCCGAAACAGATGATGCCTTAACTGAGAAATACCTCGAAGGCGAAGAATTAACTGAAGAAGAAATTCGGAACGGGATACGCAAAGGCACGATCGCAGGCACGATTGTACCCATGCTGTGCGGTTCCGCTTTCAAAAACAAAGGTGTTCAACCGCTGTTAGATGCAGTGATCGATTACCTACCCGCGCCAATTGACATTCCACCAATCAAAGGTCAGTTGCCAGACGGCAGCGAGGTATTGCGGCGTTCTTCAGACGACGAACCGCTATCAGCCTTGGCGTTCAAGATTATGGCAGACCCCTACGGTCGCCTCACTTTCATTCGCGTCTACTCCGGCGTCCTCAAGAAAGGCAGTTACGTTCTTAACTCAGTGAAAGGGAAAAAAGAACGGGTGTCTCGCCTGATTGTATTGAAAGCAGACGATCGGATTGAAGTAGACGAACTGCGAGCGGGCGATTTAGGTGCTGTTCTGGGTCTTAAAGATACTATTACTGGAGATACTCTTTGCGAAGAAAGCTCTCCAGTCATCTTAGAATCCCTATTCATCCCCGAACCGGTCATCTCTGTTGCCGTAGAGCCAAAAACCAAGCAGGATAGCGAAAAGCTCTCCAAAGCATTACAAGCTTTGTCAGAAGAAGATCCGACTTTCCGCGTCCGCATCGACCAGGAAACCAACCAGACTGTGATTGCCGGTATGGGTGAATTGCACCTGGAAATTTTGGTCGATCGAATGCTGCGCGAGTTCAAGGTAGAAGCAAACGTCGGTGCGCCACAAGTAGCCTACCGCGAAACCGTTCGCAAACCAGTCAGCAGAGTAGAAGGCAAGTTTATCCGCCAAAGTGGTGGTAAAGGTCAGTACGGTCACGTAGTCATCGACCTACAGCCAGGAGATCCGGGTAGCGGATTTGAATTTGTCTCCAAAATCGTCGGCGGTGTTGTACCGAAAGAGTACATCAATCCTATTGAACAAGGCATAAAAGAAACCTGTGAATCAGGGGTTCTGGCTGGCTATCCGCTGATTGATGTCAAAGCAACTTTAGTGGACGGGTCTTACCACGACGTAGACTCGTCGGAAATGGCCTTCAAGATCGCAGGTTCGATGGCACTGAAAGCAGCAGTACAAAAAGCTTCACCGGTGCTGTTGGAGCCTATGATGAAAGTTGAGGTTGAAGTTCCCGAAAACTTCTTGGGAGATGTAATGGGAGACCTCAACTCCCGTCGCGGTCAAATCGAAGGGATGGGCTCCGAACAGGCAATTGCCAAGGTAACTGCAAAGGTACCACTGGCAGAAATGTTTGGCTACGCCACGGATATCCGGTCTAAAACACAAGGCCGGGGCATCTTCTCGATGGAGTTTAGCCACTACGAAGAAGTGCCTCGCAACGTGGCTGAAGCTATCATCGCCAAGAGCAAAGGGAACGCATAACGATTTGAGATTTGAGATTTTAGATTTTTAGATTGAATTAAATCTAACAACTAAAATCTTTCATCTCGAATCGATACTCGATAAAAGGAAAAGGAATATCTGATTCATGGCACGCGCAAAGTTTGAACGGAATAAACCCCACGTCAACATCGGTACGATCGGTCACGTAGACCACGGCAAAACAACTTTAACAGCGGCAATTACAATGACCCTAGCAGCGCTGGGTCGTGCAAAAGCCAGAAAATACGATGAGATTGATGCCGCGCCGGAAGAAAAAGCGCGGGGTATCACTATCAATACCGCTCACGTTGAGTACGAAACCGAAAATCGGCACTATGCCCACGTAGACTGTCCGGGACACGCTGACTACGTGAAAAACATGATCACCGGTGCCGCTCAAATGGATGGAGCTATCCTGGTGGTGTCAGCCGCTGATGGCCCGATGCCGCAGACGCGGGAGCATATTCTACTAGCTAAGCAGGTAGGCGTACCCAACATTGTCGTCTTCTTGAATAAGAAAGACATGGTTGACGATGACGAACTGTTGGAACTGGTAGAACTGGAAGTCCGCGAACTTCTGAGCTCATACGACTTCCCAGGTGACGATATTCCCATCGTGGCAGGTTCCGCACTGCTGGCCCTGGAAACGATGACCAAGAACCCCGCCACGAAGAAGGGTGACAATGAGTGGGTTGATAAAATCTACGCACTCATGGATGCGGTAGACTCCTACGTTCCCACACCAGAACGGGAAATTGACAAGCCTTTCTTGATGGCAGTAGAAGACGTGTTCTCGATCAGCGGTCGCGGTACTGTGGCGACAGGCCGGATCGAACGCGGTAAGGTTAAGGTGGGCGAAACAGTTGAACTGGTTGGGATCAAAAACACTCGCAGCACAACCGTTACGGGTGTGGAAATGTTCCAAAAAACCCTCGACGAAGGGATGGCAGGAGATAACGTAGGGCTGCTGCTGCGCGGTCTGAAGAAGGAAGATGTGGAACGGGGTATGGTGCTGGCAAAGCCCGGTTCGATTACCCCTCACACTCAGTTCGAGTCGGAAGTGTATGTGCTGACCGAAAAAGAAGGCGGTCGCAAAACACCGTTCTTCGCAGGCTATCGTCCTCAGTTCTACGTGCGGACAACCGATGTAACCGGTACCATCAGAGCTTTCACGGCTGATGATGGTAGCACCGCCGAAATGGTGATGCCGGGAGACCGGGTGAAAATGACGGTGGAACTGATCAACGCGATCGCGATCGAACAAGGTATGCGCTTCGCTATTCGCGAAGGCGGTCGCACCATCGGTGCAGGTGTCGTTTCTAAAATCCTCAAGTAGAAGCGTCTTCACATAAATCCGGAGCAGAAAGCAATTGCTTTTCTGCTCCTTTGCCATCCCTCTAATAAATGAACAGCCGTATAATGACGGCTCTAGCAACTACCGAGTAAATTCAGAACCTAGACAATTAAACATGGCCACACTTCAGCAGCAAAAAATTCGTATTCGTCTTAAAGCTTTCGATCGCCGTCTCCTCGATACTTCTTGCGAGAAGATTGTCGATACAGCCAATCGTACTCAAGCTACTGCGATCGGTCCGATTCCCTTACCAACGCGGCGGAAAATCTATTGTCTGTTGCGTTCGCCTCACGTAGATAAAGATTCGCGGGAACATTTTGAAACTCGGACTCATCGCCGGATTATCGATATTTATCAACCTTCATCGAAGACTATTGATGCTTTGATGAAGCTCGATTTGCCCGCAGGTGTAGACATTGAAGTAAAACTTTAATCGGCGCATCAATTAATTTTTTTCCAGTATGCCTTTTAGGATAAGTTCTAAAAGGCTTATTTATTAAAAGTTTATTGCTGTTTTATAGTCTAGATCCGCTAAAGTAGTTAAAGAAGCGCCGTTACCGACTGTACTATGGCCCCCTCTTCCTCAATTGCTGTGCGAGAGCTTCCACTTTTCCCATTGCCGGAAGTAGTTTTGTTTCCAGGTAGACCTCTGCCGCTGCATATCTTTGAGTTTCGCTACCGAATCATGATGAATACGATTCTGGATAGCGATCGCCGTTTTGGGGTGCTGCTGATGCAACCGGACGGCAAACCAGCCTCTGTGGGGTGCTGCGCCGAAATTATTCGGTTCCAGCGTTTACCAGACGATCGCATGAAAATATTAACCGTAGGACAGCAGCGGTTCCGCGTTCTGGAATTCGTCAGAGAAAAACCCTACCGAGTTGGTTTGGTCGAATGGATCGAAGATAACCCACCGGAAAAAGAATTAAATTCTTTGGGCGCAGAGGTCGAACAACTCTTACGGGATGTAGTGCGTCTTTCGGCTAAGTTGACAGAACAGAATATAGAATTACCCGATGATATCCCCAGTTTGCCCAGAGAATTATCTTATTGGGTCGCCAGCAACCTTTACGGTGTCCCAGCAGAACAGCAATCCCTGCTAGAAATGCAAGATACTGCGGCGCGACTGGAACGCGAAGCCGAAATTTTGACTTCGACTCGCAATCACCTTGCAGCTCGTACTGTGCTTAAAGATACCTTAAAAAACTGAAAACTAGAAAAATTACTGAAAAACCGGGTTTCTCTAATGTTTTAGAAACCCGGTTTCTAATTAGTTATACCCTGTAATATATAGCGAGTTTTGAAAATGAAAAAATGAATGTAAAAGATAGTGAAATTATTGAGAAAATTGCCCAACTTCTCGAAAATTTGCCTAGCGATTACCTCCTACAGCCAGATCTACTGACGGAAGATCAAATTAATGAATGGTATCAACTCAAAAAAGATAACCTTTTGATTGCGAAAGCTTGGCGATCGCATTTTAATAACCAGGAAGATTATTTCCTTGATGAAGCTGTCGATAAAAAAGAAATTTCTATTCATAAACGCGATTTAATTCTGCTGATGGTAAGACAGTATAAAGCTCGGTGGCAACTTTGTAACGTAGCAGAAAAATATGTTAAAAGCTACCATATTAAATTACAAAAATTAACGAAGCACCTAGAAGTTTTACCTAAACCTATTCTCCGCGTATGGTATAAGTTTTTCCAAAATGTGTCTTTAAAAGAATATCCTTTTCAATCCCCTTATGAGCTGTTCGCCAAGACTTTACTAGAAGAAAAGAACGAAGTTTTTACTTGTACTTTTAGCTACTACGAAGTACCAGTTAAAAAGTGGCGACAAGCAACTAAGCAAATTACCAATATTTTAGGTAGAAGCGAAATTGATGGCACTTACCCTCAACTCAAAACCGCAGAAGTTGAAAAGCTAAAAAGCAACCTAGTTTGGGATAAGCTTAGTTTTTCTTGGCTGGGACTAACTCTCTTAGTATGCCAACTGGAAGCACCAAAAGATAACTTACTCAGGGAAAAGCTAATCGCATATAACCAATCTCTCAAAGAAGCACTAACGCTAGCAGTTACAGCCAGCCGCAAACTGCGAGGTTTTGCGTGGAAAAAAGGAAAAATTGTTTATGCGTCTGGGACTGGCGGAACTTATCCCGAAGCTTAACAAAACTTCATATCTGGAGCGCACTCGATCGCCAGCTAGGAAAGCTTACTTAAACTAGCAAAGAAATTAATTTTTCCTCGCTTTTACCTATGCTGAATAACAACTTTCAGAGATTCCTAGTTGTCACTACTGGGGCAGTTTTATGTTTGGCAGCTATCCAAACTAACCCTGTCCAAGCAGCAAGTTTTACCACTCTTTTCTTTGAAGATTTTGAATCGAATCTCTCTGAATGGACGGGAAAATATAACAGTACACATTACGGGGCGATCGTTAACGATCCGTTGGAAAAAGATAAAGCGCTCTCTTTTACCAGCCTCAAAAGTGGTGGTGATATTTTTTCCCGTCAAAGTTTCATCAGCCCTTCACAAACTTACCGATTATCTTTCGACTATCTCGGTTTACCAAAACCCTGGAGTCGGTCAAATGATTTAGGAGGTTTTCTAGGATATCGCACTACCTTGTCGGGAGATGCAGATTCATGGTTAGCTGGAACAAGCCGCAACTCGATTAAATTATCACCAAACTTCTTGGAATTACCAGACACAGGAAAATGGGAACCTATTTCGATTGCATTTACTTCAAGTAAAAGTATCCAGTTAACTCTGGAAGACTACTTTTATTCCTGGGGAGTTGCTGGCGATGTTTATTTCGACAATATCCATTTAGAAGCAATGGTTCCTACAAGCAAATCCGTTCCCGAACCTACGGCTGTGTTCGGGTTACTCACAGTCACTACTTTTAGCCTTGTATCAATGGTGAAGAAAAAAATAGCTTTTGCAAAGGTAAGCAGATAATTACTCAGCAAGCGTTAACGAGTTTCCCGATCTAATTGATAGAAACCGTACCAATTGAGCGCTGCTAACCAAGCCACGGAGAGCAAACCTGCCAGACTTAAAGTTAAACCGCTATAGGGTACTAATAATCCTAAAACTGGCAGGACTCCTCCCGCAATGGTACTAATAAAAGCCGCAAGGGAAGCACGCCAAGTTTTTCCCAATCCCCAAGACACAACTAAAAAGAACAGTGAAATTGCTAACCAAGCTAATTGGGAATCGATCGTTCGGCTGAAGTAAGTCAATGCGAGGATACAGGCAAAAAATAAGCCACCTGCGATCGTCACATCCCGCAGACTCATCGGTAAAGATAAGTACAGTAACAATAACCACCAGAGAAATAAAGCGGGAGCGAGCAGTAACAAGCGTGGCAAAACTCCCGTATTCCGCACTCTGCTAGTAGCGGTAAACACACCAAATGGGTTGAGAACCGAAACATTGCCGTCAAATACCCAGGTAAATCTCGTACCTCGTTCCTCCACCTTGGCTTCAGTTGGGACAATGCCACTAGCAAAATCAGCTCCAGGAAAATTAGCCAGCACGCTCAGGCGAAAATTAGAAAGTAACTGTCCATTAGCGTTATAGACCCAGCGTGGCGCTCCTTGTGCTTGATAGGTGACTCGAAAGCGCGTTTGTTCTCCTGGCCCAAGTCGAAAGGGAAAGGCATAGTCACCTGGATTAGATTGTGGGAGAATTTTACCGTTCTGCTCAACTTTGAAGTTTTGCAACAGCGAGTAGCTATTGGGCTGAGGTATTTCAAAGAAAAAATTCTGAGCTTCCCTGAGTTGGTTGGTAACTTGATAGTCGCCGTTAAAGTTGACGCGATAAATAGCGCGATCGCTCTTTTGCGGATCTAAAGTTTGGTCGATCTTGACCTCAATTTGGGAACCGGCGACTGTGAGAAAACGGGTAACAGGTCGCGTCTCCTGTACGCGCACCAACCTGTTGCCAACTTGAGTATTGTAGGAGTACGGTTCTTGAATCACGTAGCGCACTTGAGGTGCTGTTTGTTCTAACCTTTCTCCCGCAACGCTTTCCGCCACCTGCGCGACTCGTGCTTGTTCCCAAAAGTGGTAACGAGTGCCCAAAGTGGAACAAAGAAAGAAACCTGCGATCGAAAGGATAAAGACCAAGCCTGCGTGCAATAGCAGTCGCAGTAATACAGAATAACCCACTAACCATTGCCCCAACATATCACCTGTTTCCGATTCGTCTCGGCGGTGAGAAAAGTTGAGTGCGGCTAGAACAAGGCCCATAAACCCTACTAAGCCGACCAGTATGAGGAACGTGCGTAGCACTTTGGCCCCAAATTGAATCAGCTCAGAGGGTTGCGTGAGGTCGGGTAAGCCAGGAATACCTTGGGCAACTTCAAACATGATTAATTTTTTGCTAAAAAATATAAATTTTCTCAGAGCTTAGAATGGAAGACTGATCAAGGTTATGAGGAGTTTCTTACAGCCTTTGCTAGGTGAGTTTGCCTATTGAATTAGGAATCAATATTCAGAATACTGTAGCAACCAAAAATCTTTAGGGTTTCGGCGTGGTCTGCTAATTCGGTTAAAGCAGATTTGACTAATGGCTCATTAGCACCAGCTTCTAAGTCTATAAAAAAGAGATATTCACCTAGCGATCGCTTAGTCGGGCGCGACTCAATTCTGCTAAGATTGATATTTCTTTCGGCAAATACTTGCAGCGGTTTAGCAAGAGCTCCCGGTAGATTAGCCGGAACGCTAAAAGCTAGCGAAGTGCGATCGCCGCCAGGAGAAGGTTGTAAACTAAGTACCCAGAACCGCGTGTGGTTACAGGGATAATCATTAATTGGACTGGCAAGAATAGGTAGGTTGTAAAGTTGGGCAGCCCTCAGAGAAGATATTGCCCCAGCTGTACTATCTGTCTCCAGATAACGTAGCGCCTCCGTAGTAGAATTCATCGGCACCAACTGAACAGAGGGTAGAAATTTATCCAGCCATTCTTGACATTGAGCCAAAGCTTGCGGGTGCGAGTAAACAGTTTCAATCGCCTGTAAACTACCCGCACGCGACAGCAAAGCATGAGAAATCGGCAAAACTAAAGCTTGTTGAACTTGGAGCGTATCTAACCGCCAGAGTGTATCCAGTGTCATAGTCACACTGCCTTCTAGCGAATTTTCCACTGGCACAACGGCTAGATCTACTTGCCCAGATGCTGCCGCTTGAAGTGTTTGGGCAATGCTCGGATAGGGACATAACAAGGATTTTTGGCCTTTTTCCTGACTTAGCCAGTTAGCGTAGGCGACGGCAGCTGCTTCTGCATAAGTGCCGATCGGTCCCAGATGTGCGATCGATATCGATATAGTCATAAAGTTATTTTCTCAGCTTCTTAACCTTTCTTTGGTGGGTCCAGAGTACCCAGTCCTCTTGTGAATATTGCAGACGATCGGCTGAGGTATACAGAAAGATTCAGAAAAATTTCAATATACCGAATCCCACAACAGTCTACTATTGCCAGCCGCAAACCAATGGTATGATTAAGACTTGCAACCGGATGTTTTAAGAACTGTAACGTAAAATTAATTAATAGACATAGAGAAAAAACACTCTGTACCCTTTTACCTATGCACACCCGATTTGTCGCTTCCCAAACTGTTGAAATTGCTGTCCCAGAGCAACCGATTCCGATCAAGCATTATTTGCGTCAGCCTCAACGTCTTGTGAATGCTCTAGTCGATCCAAGTCGGATCGCACAATTGGGCGAGGAAATTTTTCGCTTAAAAATGCGCCCTCTCCACTTCATGATGTTAACAATTCAACCCACAGTAGATATGAGGGTGTGGACAGAAGCAGATGGCACAGTTCATTTAGAGTCTGTGGGCTGTCAAATTGTGGGTATTGAATATGTAAATCAACGCTTTGCCTTGAACTTGAAAGGAAGACTGTCTCCTTCGCAAGTGAAGGGATTGACTTATCTGAAGGGAAAAGCAGATTTAGAAGTACAAGTTGAGCTACCACCTCCATTTTGGTTAACGCCCAAACCAATGTTGGAAGCTACCGGCAACGGTCTACTTAAAAGTGTATTGTTAACTGTAAAACATCGGTTAATGCACCAATTGCTGCTGGACTATCGTAAATGGGCAACTGCTCCAGCTTTGGGAATAGAAAACAGAGAAAATACTTCCTTAATTCCCACTTCCCAGACTCCAGTTCCCAGCCCTTAGTCACTGGCGACAAGGACGAAAAGAGAGCCGATGCCAGCCTGAAGGACCATATTCTGCCAGAGCTTTTATATGTCGAGCAGTACCGTAACCCTTGTTGGCGTCTAGATCGTATTGTGGGTATTTACGAGCCAACCGATGGATGAGATCGTCTCGCCATACCTTAGCCAGAATACTAGCAGCGGCGATCGCTACCAACTTTTCATCTCCCTTCACCACCGATTGTTGTGGCATCGGTAAATCCGGAAGAGCCCACTTGCCATCAATCAGACAAACAGTGGGCTGCACCTTCAGTTTGATTACAGATCTCCGCATCGCCAACAACGATGCTTGTAGAATATTGAGGCGATCGATTTCCCGGACGGAAGCTATACCGATTCGGTAATCTAAAGCTACAGCCCGAATCCGATCGGCAAACCTCCTTCGTCCAACATTAGTTAGTTGTTTGCTATCTTTTATACCCGCAGCAGCTAATTCTGCCCAGGCGGCATCCGGTAAAATTACAGCTGCCGCCACTACAGGGCCGAACAAACAACCTCGCCCGACTTCATCAACACCTGCAACCAGTTCGCTAGAGAGGGAGTGGGGAATTGCTTCCACGATTGGCTCCTTCATTTTCACTTTTTTATCGCCCATTCCCCATTAGCTATTACCTATGAGTAATTAGCAAGTAGCAATTTTACCGATCGCTGTCACCGTCAGTAGCCGAGGAGCGCCGACGACGCCGACGCCGCAGTAACAAAGAATCGCCATTATCCGATTCGCTCGATGAGATCGCTACAGGCTCAGGATCGGGATCGACACTTTGCTCGATGCTGTCTGTATCTTGGATGTCGAACGATGGCTCGGAGTCAAAACTTTCCTCATCAGAGAAGTTAGGAATTCCCCTCTCTGGTGCTTCTGTATAATCGCGATCGATCTCCTCTGTTCTAGATTGAGGCGGTTCAAAAGCAACATCTTCGTCTGCTTGTCCTGGCAACTTCACAATTACAGTTGCGGCTTTGGGATTTTTAAGTTGGCGATTTAAACGTACCAGAGGCGACACACCCATAAAAGCATAAACTTGCTGTTCCTCTGGCGTCATTTCTACAGAAACGATTTCCGGCGGTACAGTTTCTGGCTTCACAGGACGCTCTATGCGCGAGCTGTCGAGGCGAAGTCCTTTCGGCCCTGTTGGCGAAAACACCTTTGAAGGCAAAGGTTCTGGCTCACTCATCCATTTGGAATCGGTTGATATGGAGCTAGGCGATTTAGTGGGAGACACAAACTCATTCGGCTTGGGCGACTCTTCTTCCAAACGTCCACCTTCACCAATACCCAGGCGGCGACGACGGCGACGGCGAGAGTTGGCTCCCAAACCGCGTTCTTGATAGTTGGGATGATTCATCATATCCATGTCAAGATCGGAGCCGGGAGCCATATCGTCTGCATAACCCTCTGCATCCCAGTAGTTATCCTGTCCGGCGGTTTCTCGCACTACTTCGCTTTGTCCGTAGGGTGCGGGTAGTACGGGACGACTCTGGAAGGAAGCAGATCCAGCAGTTTCTGGAATTTCATCTGCCGATGGGAAGATGCGTTCCCGCAAGGATGGTGACGCGGATTCGCGAACTGGCAGTATCGCTGTTTCGCGTTCGCGTGGCGGCTGCAATGGAGATTCGCGATTAGCGGCTTCTCCGGGTAGATGTACTAAATGACCCAATCCGCCGCAAGTAGCGCAAGGACGACCGAATAGTTCGTAAATGTTTTGGCCTTGCCGCTTGCGCGTCAGTTCCACTAAGCCGAGTTCGGAAAGCTGGGCAATTTGGGGTCTTGCTTTGTCAAATTTGAGCGCTTTGTTGAAATGTTCCAGTACCTGCAACTGGTCGCGGCGCGAATCCATATCGATAAAGTCAACAATAATTACACCAGCCAAATTCCGCAGGCGCAGTTGGCGGGCAATTTCTGTAGCGGCTTCGCAGTTTGTCCACAAAACTGTCTCCCTAGCTGTAGCCGATCGCGTAAAAGATCCGGAGTTGACATCGATCACGGTTAGCGCTTCTGTCGGCTCGATAATTATATAACCTCCAGAAGGGAGATCGACTCTGGGTTTAAGAGCTTCTTTAATAGCCGCGTTGACGCGGAAATATTCCAAAACCGAGAGGCGATCGCGGTGCTGATCGATCAAAACTCCTTGCGGTGTCCTTCCCCCACTCCACGTCATTAAATGTTGCTTCACTCGCTTCACACCAGTGTGCGAATCTACAACGATGCGATTTACATCCTCGCTGTACATATCTCGCAGTACGCGCTGGACAAAATCATCATCTCGATTCAGCAATGCGGGTGCCCGCGTTGAGATAGCTTCTTGTTGAATAGCTTCCCACTGTTTTTGCAGCGCTTCCAAATCTTCTATAATTGCTTCTTCTGGGCGATTTTCTGCTTCTGTTCGGACTAGCAAACCCATACCTGCCGGTTTGAGCAGAATCGCCAATGCTCTGAGGCGATTGCGTTCGCTTTCACTTTTTATCCGCCGCGATAAATTGACGCCTCGGCCAAACGGCATGAGTACTAAATAGCGTCCGGGTAAGGTAATATTGCCAGTCAGTCTGGGCCCTTTGTTTCCGGTCGGCTCCTTCATCACTTGTACTAAAACTTTTTGCTGGGGTGTTAGCAATTCTGTAATTGCTCCAGCAGTACGTTTTAGGCGCAACGGCCCTAAATCTGATACGTGAATAAATCCGTTGCGTTCCGGGTCTCCAATGTTAACAAAAGCCGCATCTATACCAGGAAGTACATTTTCTACAATGCCTAGATAAATATCACCAACTTGGTGATTTCCCGTGGCAACAACTAATTCTTGAATTTGATCTTCGGAAAATACAGCAGCGATGCGATGCTGCTCAGCGATAATAATTTGCTTTGGCATTCAAATTCCTCAAAAATTAGCAATGCTCGATCGTTCATGGTTCATCACAATTTCCCCATGAGCAATTCTCCAATGAACAATCGTTAAATTTGCCCCTGTAGGTGGGTAGGGGTTTCCTCTGTTGTACGGATTTGTAACAATGGTTTTAATAACCACATCTGTGGTAATAAAACAAACCTGTTAAAAAAATCCGTCTTTAAAGGAGTCACAAGGTCGTGTTTATCAATTAAGGTGCGTAGTACCCTTCTATGCAGATTAGGCACTAATATTTCGCTTTTGACGAATTAGGAAGTCTCAAAGTTCTGCGGGAGTCAGTTTTAGCCAGCATCCGTTATTTCTTTATTAACGGTGGCACCCTTAAAGGCTGCTTCAGCGTGCAACTGATTCCGATATTGGGCTCGTAGGCGAGTCATATTTTTAACCGATTCAACGAGCCAACATCTAAAAGTATCTCGACGTGAGCTACGCCAAAGGGAATGAGATTATGTTACCTACCCCACCCTACATAGAGGGTTTCGCCCTACAGTTAGTATTGGGTTAGAGAAGGCAAGCGCTTGCAGCCGATTCTTTTAACTGTTGAGGTTGCCCTCATATGCCAGAGTATAGTAAGTTTATTCCTCCAACACCCCCTCTTGTTAGGGTAAATCAGCGTCAAAGTCGGCCAAAACCACTTAAAAAAAGCTAACTAAATAGAAAAGGCAAAAGAAACAAGGGAGTTACTCTGGCTCAGTTTCTACTTTTTTGATTTTTACTTGCCTGTTGGGGATGTTACCCCATACTCAAGCACGATCGAATGTTGTTTATAGAGTTGACCGCTCGCTAGGAGTTTTGTTAGCGCTTCGCGCCGCTGCGCTAACGGAGCTGCTGACTCCTATTTTTCGTTCACTCTAAAAGGAATCTTATCACATTTTTGTTGACGCTCTCATACTACAGTCGGGTGATTGATGCTATAAGGCTCTAAGATTAGCCTCAATCGGTGAGTGTGAAGCAGTTGCAATTCTAGCTCGCACACTTGTTCGAGCATATAAATGATATGTTCGGGTCGCAACAGGTTGCCGTCATTGCGGCTCATACCAACATAACGAAGTACTTGAGATGAGTGGGTGCGATCGGGTGAAACTAGATCTGAACGGTAGGTCAGATCGCGACTTTCTTCCTGAAGTTCTAATTCAAACAGTCGCTCGCGCAGATTTACGGTATGTTTGTTGCCTGACTTGGTAGTTTGTTCCCACCAAATCGCATCGCGATGCTTAATTGCTTCAATCCATTGCTGCCATTGGGCTGAGGTCACCTCAGCAAAACTTGTCAAGGTGATTGAATACTCCGCCGCTGCCAATAATTGCGTAGCGGAAGGAGTTTTCAGATCGACTTCTTCAACCCGGTAGATGGGGATGTTACTGGGCATTTGGGCGACTAACTTGGCTTGGAAAGTTGCCACATCCATCTGCCGAGTCAACTCAAAGTCTACAATATCGCCGCTACTGGTAGCTCCCAAGGGCAGAGCATTGGCAATGGAAATGCGGGGACTGGCATGAAAACCATTTGTGTAAGCGATCGGTATTGATGCCCGCCGCACGGCGCGATCGAACAAGCGGGCCAAATCTAGATGGCTGACTAAGGCCATATCGCCCAGTTTGCCAAAGCAAACGCGCAGTCGCTGCACCCGCTCTTGTTTGGGGGCGAAATGCCCTGCAAATTGAGGTATGGCGCTCGGCGGTACGATCGTATTATGACCGAAATCGACTCCGCAGACACCGCAGTGAGAGCAGCCTTCAAACGAGCAATCCGGTACTGTCGCCGCTTCTAAAGCGCTTTGCAGGTCGGCTTTGAGCCAATTTTTATCAATTCCGGTATCGATAATATCCCAAGGTAGAGGTTTATCGAGATCGGGAATTCCCAATGGGGAAGAATTTTCCCCAGTCCCGATTACCCACTCGCCCTTTTCTACCAGACGATATTTCCAGGTTAGGTCGGATTCGGCGATCGCTTGTCCCCAAGCTGCATAAGCTCGCTCTATGCTATCAAACCAAGAATCCATTCCCGCACCCAATTCCCAGGCGCGACGCAATACAGATGCCAATCTGCGATCGCCCCTGCCGACAAAATCTTCCATTGCCGAAATCCGAACATCGGTGAAGTTTGCCTTCACTCCTCTCATGCGCCGAAATTCTTCCCGCAGCAGCGCTTGTTTGCGTTCAAATTCGCCTGTGGAAACTGAATGCCACTGAAAAGGCGTGTGCGGTTTGGGCGTAAAGTTGGAAATCGTCAGGGTAAAGTTGAGCGGTTTTCTACCTTTTACTCTGCATTCCTGCTGTAACCAACGGACAGTTTCCGCAATACCCAGCACATCGACATCGGTTTCTCCTGGCAAGCCGATCATAAAGTATAGCTTCACCTTATCCCAGCCTTGTTCGCAAGCTGTTTTGACGCCCCGCAACAGTTCTTCGTTGGTCAAACCTTTGTTGATGATGTCGCGCATCCGCTGTGTGCCGGCTTCGGGGGCGAAAGTTAAGCCACTCTGCCGCGTACCGCCGATAATCTTGGCAATATTCTCGTCAAACCGATCGACCCGCTGACTGGGAAGGGAGAGGGAAATATTTTCGTCTTTGAGACGGTTTTTTATTTCGATACCGACTGCGGGTAGTGCCAGATAGTCAGAACAGCTGAGGGATAAGAGGGAAAATTCGTTATGTCCGGTTTCTCGAATACCCTGTTCGATCGCTTCTATGACTTGTTCCGCTTCCACATCTCGCGCCGGTCGCGTCAGCATTCCGGGTTGACAAAATCGACAACCGCGAGTACAACCGCGCCTGATTTCTATTGTGAGGCGATCGTGTACTGTTTCTACATAGGGAACCAGTCCGATCGAATAAGCTGGCATGGGAGTTGCCACCCGCCGTAAAATTCGTTCTGGAACATCCGGGCGATTGGGATGGACTGAGCCATCATCTGCCATATCGTAGAAACGAGGCACGTAGACTCCCGGTATCTGTGCCAAATCTAGGAGTAATGCTTCTCGGCTCAAATGGGCGGTTTTGCCTTCTTCCAACACTAAGCCGATTTCCGGTAAAAGTTCTTCGCCATCTCCCAAAGCAAAGAAGTCGAAAAACTCCGCATAAGGTTCGGGATTGGAAGTTGCCGTTTGTCCGCCGGCAAAAATCAGCGGGTAGTTATTGCTGGCGGCGCGTTCTTGCCACGTTAAAGGAATTCCAGCCAAATCTAGCATTTCTAGGATATTGGTAGCTCCCAGTTCGTAGCTGAGACTGAAACCCAAAATATCGTAATCTGTGAGAGGCCGACGGGACTCGACGGCGAACAGGGGTGTATGAGTCGATCGCAGTTTGGCTGCTAAGTCGGGTGCCGGTAAGTAGGCGCGATCGCAAAGTTGTCTCGGCTGCCTATTGAGGATGTTGTAGAGAATTATATGCCCCAGATTAGACGCCCCAACCTCGTAAACTTCTGGGTAAGTCAATACCCAGCGCACCCTTGCTTCATCCCAAGACTTATGTACCGCTCCTAACTCATTACCCAAATAGCGAGCGGGTTTGAGAATATCTGGTGTTAGTAATTCTTCTACTGATACTGCCACAACAAAACTCTGGGAAAGATTTCACCAGATAAGGCATTTGTAGTGTGTCTGCCCTATCAATCTAATCATACTTGCTCTTATGCGTGGCAGGCGACCCTGTTACGGGAGAGATTTCACAAGTGGTGGCTTTACTCATGCCAAAACTCTGCTTCAGCCGGAAAATAGGCAAACAAGCAGGTCAGGCACACTTAAAGATTTTGCTCAAATTCTTAACTATCTAGCGATGTCGTGTTGTTACTGCATTAACTACGCTGCCAATCTTGTTGGCAGACAAGATATTGCAGCTTCAAAGGCGGCGCGACTTGCAAAAATCTCAAACACTCTATCGAGCTGAGTTAACTCAAAAATGATCCGAATTGAGGGTGAAACGCAACAGAGGCTAAAGCGCTGGTTTTCCGTTTGAGCCAGAGTCAGAGCAGAAACCAACACCATCAGGCCCGCGCTGTCTAAAGATTCTACCTGCTCCATGTCAACCAGGACAACCGCTTTGCGATCGGAGGACATAGCTGCTGTTAGCTGGCGTCCAAATTCAGGCCCGTTGGCAGCGTTGATGTGGCCATGAGGTCTAACTACTGTCATTTGTGAAGATGCAAATGTTGTCTGCACGGTCTAATCCCCCTTAACACAAAATTAAATTGTCGCCGTCTATGCCTTTGACTTTATACGCTCGCTGTCAGTATTGACTACTGTCTTTAGGCATTTTTACGGAATCTTCATCCAGAGAGGCTACTTTTTTAAAGTTTTGAGAAAGAAGTCCGGCTTAACAGTAAGCAAAGATACGGAATGATGGCCTCAGACTATCTCAGGCCATCCGAAACTAAGTCAGTATTTTCACGTAGGCACTTACCACAGGTAAAGGTAAACAAGACTGACCCGCTAAATATTGAAAACGAAATTTATGTCCAGGGAACAGGGTTAGGCGATCGCATCCTCCCAAAGGCAGATAGTGAATATTATTGTTGAGAAAAATAGTTGCACCCTAACTGCACAAGCCCTGTTTTGCCTACATCAGTTAAAAGGCATTTCCGGAAAGGCAGAAAATTTGCTATTTCTTAGCAAAGGAGTGTAAGGCATTTACGAAAGCCAACAGCACCTTAAATGATTGGGTAAGGACGCCAGAATCTCACCTTGCACAAACCCAACGCCAACATATGTGATTAATAGAGCGACCCTTATTGAGAGTAAATCATAAGTTTTAGCAATCTACTGTGAGTGAGATCACTTAGAGTAATGGTTTCAGATCACTCGCACCGAAAAGTATAAGACAGAAAATTGGTACATGAAGGAGTTCTGCCCACAACCGTGGAAGCTAAAAACGCGATTCGTCAACTTGTAGAAAAAGCTCTTTTTAGCCGGCGATTGACGCCGGACATAGAGAATGAAATCAACTATGAACTAACGCGACTGGGTTACATCTCGGACGTGGATTACGAAGCGCTGGAACTATTGATGGATGAAATGGATGCCGGTCGAATTCAGTTGGTGTCCAGTTATTAACAGGACACTCTTCCAGATTAGGGGCTAAGGGATTTTATTGATGCTCAAGAAATTAGTGCGGTTCGATCGTAAACCGTAGAAAGCTGAGCTATTAACCCAGAGATGATGGCCGTCCTGACTAAATTATTGAGTTGGCAATGGGTATCTTACTAAAACTAAGATGCTCTGCTTTATACTCGAAAATCTAGGATTTAAAATAATTTTGGTAAGCCAGCCAAACTTGGCGGATGAAATCCTGGAGATGTTGATGCGCCAGCTGAGCGTTATGTGTTTGAGTTTTTGATGTCTGTAGGTGTGTAAAAAGCGGTATAACCTCAACATCAAGAGCTGGACGAAATAAGATTGAGGGCCAAACCAGATCGGCACCTTGACGCAGGTCATACAAAGTATATTGCTCTGAGCCTGCATTCTCATAACACACAGGAATCGCGATCATCAAGGGACGTACCCAGCACATCTGACGGGATTCAATAATTTGAATGACTTCTGCGTAGAGGCGGGTAGCCTGGTGCTCTAAACAGACTATTTGACTAGGCTGAAAATTGACAGCAGAAATCATTACTGCTTGCTGCTCTAAAAGCTGCTCTGAAAAACTTACCTGAATTAAGTTTAACGAAATTTAGTCTTTTCTTCCGGCTTCATCCAAGGATGTCAGCATATTACTATCCACAGTCATCAACTCAGGCCAAACCAACCTGATGACCCAGGATGGCGAGAATTTTGCCCTATACTTTTAGTAGCGCTGCCTGGGTTGGGTGAATAGCCGATCGCCCATATCAGAATCCCGCACCACTACCCGAACACCCAGGTTGTCTTGTCAGTTGGCTGGGCGATCGAGTTCTCGAAAAAATTCCTATCTGGGTGACTAGAACTGAAATTGGATGATATAAATAAGTATTAAGGACTATAAAGGGATAACCAAAATAGTGCTTTTTGTTACTCAGCACTGAGAAACAGCGGCAAAGTCGGCAGCAAGATAAACTGAGCAAAAACTCAAAAACTTGAGTTTTGGGGACAAATTCTTGGTTTGAGTGGCCAAAGCAAACGGTTGCAGCATTTAAAAGCAATACCTAAATCTTACGGAGATTGGGCTGTTGTGTAACAAATTTGGATGAGTAGGTTAATGTTATCGAAGTTACAGGGAGGATAGAGCAGTGTCTGTCGAGACCCTTGAAAAGCGTTCAACGTCTCGTAAACTTGCGCCTCGCTATCGGGTGCTACTGCATAACGATGACTTCAACCCAATGGAGTACGTCGTGCAGGTATTATTGACAACGGTGCCAAATCTCACGCAACCTCAAGCTGTCAGCATTATGATGGAAGCTCATAATAGTGGGATTGCGTTGGTGATTACCTGCGCTCAAGAACACGCAGAGTTTTACTGCGAAACTCTGAAAAATCATGGCTTGACCAGCACTGTTGAACCTGAAGAGTAGCTAAAAATAGGGGTGATTTGAAACCAATTAAATTCGATCGCGTAGCTAGCTACCCTGCCCCTATTCGCCTAGCTACATTTTTGGTAATTTTATTGCTGCTATGGTTGCCGATCGCAGCACCGATTAATTTTATAGTTAGGGACAGAAATTCAGTCACAATCCTGACAATGGGATTGTTATTTGTGGAGTTTCTGTTGCTGCTGAGAATTTGGGGTAAAAAAGTCTATCGGCAATCCCATTTGCTGAAAAACTATGGTTTGGTAAGCACGCAGCAAAATTTCTTAGATTTGTTAAAGGGGCTGGATATTGGTTTGGTGTTTACCCTTGGTTTGTTTGCGATCGAGGGTATTTTTGGTTGGGTGATTTGGCAGAACTCAGAACAGTTACCCAGAATAATTTTAGAAGGCTTAATTAGCGCTTTAGGGGTGGGTTTTGCGGAGGAATTAGTATTTCGCGGTTGGTTGTTAGATGAATTGCAGCGAGATTATCGCCCCAATACCGCTCTCTGGGTAGATGCAATTATATTTGCCAGCGTGCATTTTTTGAAGTCATTTAATGAGATGATTCGCACCTTACCTACATTTCCAGCATTGTTGCTGTTGGGGTTAACTTTGGTGTGGGCGAAGCGCGGAAGTAAAGGTAAACTGGGATTGTCGATCGGTCTTCACGCTGGTTTAGTTTGGGGATATTACATTATTAATGTGGGGCAATTGGTGAAATTTTTCGATCGAGTTCCTGAATGGGTGACGGGAATCGACAAAAATCCTTTAGCTGGAGTGATGGGGTTGCTATTTTTGGGTGTTTTGGCGTTTTGGATGAGAAAGAGGGCGAAGGGTACAGAAAGCGATCGAATTTTTCCAAAATAAGTTTAATCAGGACAATTTTTGTAACTCTTCTCGGAGGACACGACGTAGAGTGTCTTCCAAAGGTTCTTTGCGCTGCTGAATATATTCGCGTAAGGCGTTGTTAATTAGCGTTTGGTAATTACCGCCTCCCGCTGCGTTGACTTCCGCACGAAACCAGACCAGAATATCATCATCAAGGCGAATTGTAATGCGTGTTTTGCCTGGTGGTATTGGGTCGATAGCACCTCGTTTTCCTTGGCTGAAATCGTATTCTTCCTTCATTTATTCATCCTCATATTGATTGCGTTCGTTGTTTTATTCGGGGGTGGAGTAAACAAAATTTAGAAACGATCGCACTTATTTATAAATTACTTATTCCTAAAATAATACGTCTAGCTAAACCTAAAGCTTCCTCAGTCTTGCCAAGTAATCCGCCTGACGACGATGCCCTCTAAGAATTTGTAACTTTGCACCTAGCTTTCTACCCCTTTCGTCAGCGGGACTATTTGTAAATTGACTAATCACAAACTGGTGACTATTTTGCCGAGGAATTATGATACCTTCGCGATCGCTATCTTCTTTTGGTAGTTGGATCGTAACTATTTGGTTATTGCTCATAATGTTTATCTTAAACCTAAGTTGCGAGTCAAATGTAGTAGGAAGCCTCAAGTGTGTTAAAATCAGATATCAATTTAGTGGATTCCTAATATAGCCATATTTACCCTGGGTTTTTACTATAGCCATCCCTTCACTAAAACCATAAGCTTCATCAAATTGAGGCTGAATAACCATGTTCCCACTTTTGTCGATATAACCCCATTTGTTGCCAATTTTGACAAGTGCTATTCCTTCAGTAAATTTACCAAAATAACCAAATTGTGGTTGTATAACTAGATTACCACTCTTATCTATAAATCCCCATTTATTATCAATCTTGACTGCTGACATTCCTTCAGAAAATTTTCCCAAGCCTCCATCATCAAATTTTGGTTGTATAACCATGTTACCACTTTTGTCAATATAGCCCCATTTGTTGCCAATTTTGACAGGTGCCAGCCCTTCAGAAAATGTATAAGCTTTATCAAATTGCGGCTGAATTACGAATTTGCCACTTCTATCTATATAGCCTCTTTTGCCGCCAATTTCTACCCATGCTAACCCTTCTGAAAAGTCATCTCCGTAATCAAATTGGGGTGAGATTATAAAGTACCCACTACTGTCAATATAACCAACCTTATCACCACTTCTTACTGCTGCTAGCCCCTCAGAAAAGTCACTAGCAGCAGGGAATTTACGCTCAATTACGAAGCGTCCAGTTTGATCTATGTAGCCATAAGTGTTGACAACCCAAACCCGTGCTAGTCCTTCCGAAAACTTTTTAGCAGCATTTTTAGCAAATTGGGGCTGGATTACAAAATTTCCAGTCTTATCTATATAACCACTATTCTGGCCTGAAATCCAAACTACTGCTAGACCTTCATAAAAATCATCAGCTTCATCAAATTGCGGCTTAATTACAACATCGCCATATTTATCGATATAACCATACTTGCCATCAATTTTTACCCGTGCCAAGCCATCTGAAAAATTTGAAACCCAATCAAATTTTGGTTGAATTGCAAAGTTAATGTTTTCTGGCTTAGAAGATTGTGGTAGTGATGAAAGTGGTGTCGGCGTAGAAGCAGAAGAAGTTGCTATTGGTGACGGATTTGAACTTACAGCAGGTTGCCTATATGGAGACTGAAGGCGAGTTACGAACACAACAGTAGCAACTACTCCTATTACCAATCCGCCTAATCCAATTACAACTGACCGGATTAAAGATTTAAAAAACATAATATCTTCCAATACTTGAGATACTGACTGATATCGCTGAGCGGCATTATAACGCACCATTTTATCTAAAACATTACCAAACCTACTACTTACTTTCGCTTTATTGCGCCAGATAATTTCTTGGGTACTAGGATCTTTTTGTAGTTGATGCGGTACTACACCAGAAAGAGCTTGTATACCTAGCATTCCTACAGCATAGATATCACTATAGACATTTGGAAATCCCTTGTTTTGTTCAGTTGGCATATAGCCAGGAGTGCCAATAACAATAGTTGGAAGCACCTGACCTTGCGTATTAACTGCTAAGCTTCTAATTTCCTTTACTGCTCCAAAGTCAATTATTACAATCTTTTTATCCTTCCGGCGACGCATCAAATTTTCAGGCTTGATATCCCGATGGATGACATTATGTTGATGCACGAACTCCAAAATTTCTAGAATATCGCGTAACAGTTTAATTACTTCAGCTTCTCGCAAACACTTACCTGAAGTTAGTTCTTTACTTAAATCATCCCCATCAATAAATTCTTGAACTAAATAAAATTCTCCATTTTCCTCAAAGTGAGCAAAAAGTTGCGGTATTTGATCGTGATTACCTAAGTTGTACAAAACTTGGGCTTCCGTTTCAAATAGGCGTCTCGCCACTGGCAATACCGCTGGGTCAGGTGTTTTTGGCGTCAGGTGCTTGACTACACACTGGGGATTTCCAGGTAAATCCATATCTGTAGCCAGATAGGTGTCCCCAAATCCCCCACTTCCCAGTTGTTTGATGATTTTGTAACGATTTCTGAGCGTTTTTCCAACAAGCATGACGTTCACACAGCACGATGCAGGTTAGGATCAATTTTTGCACTAATCTACTCCCTTGGGAAGACCGCCCATTCCTCCCGACGTGCTTCGTCAATTTCCTCTGCTGAAGGTGCATTTCCCAAATCAGCACACAGTCCCCATAATGATTTAGTAGGAGTAATTTGATTAGAAACTAACTCCTTTTCTATATCCGGTGCTAATTCCTGAATCAAACGCACCTTGTCTACAGGCGAAAGCTGCTTTGCTAAGTTCAAAACTTCTTGTAATTGCACAACTTTTTCCCTAGAATATTTGCCTAAATTCTAGCACCGCTCTAGCGACTTTCCATGCAGATTATCCCATTTGAACTATCCACACCAAAAACCCCAAAATTTGCTCCACAGGCGATACAGGGATAAACAAGTAAAGTAGAGAAAAAAGTGTAAAACTATCAATTAATCTTGCGTAGTTTTTAGCTCCATTTCTCTTATTTTCAAAGGAATTTGAATTTTTTGCGGTGGTAATGTCACCTCTGCTAGGATAGTACCAATCAAACAAACTCCTACTAAACTAACTCCTTGCAAATTGGCATCTTCCAATTCAGCGCAAAGCAGATTCGCGCCTGTCAAATTTGCTCCCGTCAAATTCGCGCCGCGCAAGTCTGTTTCTTCCAAATTGGCATTAGTTAAAGTTGCGCCTTGTAAATCTGCCTGACTCAAATCTGCACCTTGCAAGTTGGCACCACTGAGATTGACACCGCGCAAATCGGCACCGCGCAAATCTACTCCTTTTAAGTTGACGCTCATTAAATTTGCACCGCTTAAAAACGCACCAGCAAACGATGCTTGAGTCAACTTTGCGCCCATTAAATTAGCGCCCCGCAGATTACTTCCGCGCAAGTCAGCACCTGTTAAATCAGCTTGCATCAAATTAGCGCCTAATAATGTTGCGCGTAAATCGGTTGCCATCAATTGAGCGCTCAATAAATTGGCTCCTTCTAAACGCGCACCTTCGAGTTTAGCACCGCTCAAATTAGCTCCTACCAGATTAGCACCTGCGAGGTTAACACCTCGTAAATTGCTGCCTGAGAAGTCTTCGTCTTCTAAGTTAGCTCCCGACAGATGTTTAATTTTTCCCGCACGAATCGCTTCAATATCCATAAATCTTAAAAAGAGATTGTTTGTTGATAATTTTTGGCTTCAGCAGGCAATAAAGGTTCGACCAACCACATTCCAGATGTTACTCTAGGCGGTGCGATCGGTAAGTTCAATCCCTGTTGCAAGCTCATCACTAACAAGGACAAAGTTTCTACTAATTTTGGTTCCCAACGCTCGCCTGCTTGGGCTTGACAATCTGCCAAAGCTTTGGACAAAATTTCCTCGCGGCTGAAGTTTTCCGATCCTTCTTTGAGTAGCTGAATAACCCGCGCCTCAAAATGCGCCACTAGCCCCAAAATTCTCGATTCTAAAGGTATGTCTTCGCCAGCAAAAGCGCCTGGGGTGCCGTTGCCGTTCCACCACTCGGTTTGGTGTGTGATAATGTGTGCGATCGCCTGCAATCTCGGCATCGCACGCAACACTTCTATTCCCGGTTGCAAATGACAGCAAGGTGCTTCATCCAAACCAGTAACCGCTTTTACTCCCAAAGGAACTAATCCGTGCAATAAACCCGCAAGGCGCAATCTTTTCAACTGCCAAGCGGGGAGATCCAACAACTGCCCCATTACCTCTGCCAACGCTGCTACTTCCGCAGTTGCCATTGGATTTCCCGTGTTTGCCAATTCCATCAACTGCGCCATTCTTACAAAGGCTTGCAATTCGTTGGAAAATAAGTTTATATCCAACTCTTCTTGATGGGAAGCCTGCATTTCTTCTGCGATTAAATCGTGCTGACTTGTTTGCAGATAATTGACAACGCGGGAAACAATTTCACCCAAATTATCTTGTTCGGCGCTAGCAGCTTGGGCAGTAATTTCTTTCACTTGGGCGGTTAAGGTTTGTTGCAGTTCCGGGTCGTATTTACCGATGTGCGCGATCGCTAATTCTACTGTCTCCAATACTAACGCCGGTTCAAACGTCCAAAACCCGTAAAACTTACGTTCGAGGTCTGACTCTGGTACACCTTCCGGCCCATAATCTGTCTCTGATAATTCTTGACAAAGTACCATTGCTGTGTAGCTGGGCGATAGAATCATTAAGTGCCATTCTTGCCCTACGGGATCGTTTGGTTCCAGACTTATCAGCGCTACATTTGCCAGCTTGCTGGTGGGGTGTTCGGCAAAGCCGGTATCTGGCGACGCCACGATCACTATTTGGCGAGATTTTTGTGCTATTTCGCCATAGCGATCGGCTTCTTGCAGATACCATTTTCCGCGTTGAAATGCCGTAATCGTTAACGGCGCAGCATTTGAAGTTAATATACTATCTTCTAAAGCGTGGCATAGAGCAACTAAAGTGTTTTTGTAATACACTCCGAATCGCAGCGGTCTTGGGCTGGATTTATGGGCATCTGACAACAGTTGTAAAATGGAACCTTCTAACATAATTTTATTTAACAAACCGCCAAGAAGCAGAAAATTGAGATCTTTCGCGAAACAGGATAACGTAGAGACGTTTCATGAAACGTCTCTACATTTTTCAGACAGAGACTAACTGTTTTTCTTTCGATGCGATCGGTGCATTGAGGGCTTCTTCCAAATCGGCACAACCGAGTCTTTCTTCCAAAATTCGCATAACTTCGCGCCCGAAGTCGTTGGGATTTTGTCGCCATGCCAAAAGACAAACTTCGCCAAAGAATGAACCCAGCGGTTCTGGATTCCATAATAATTTTTTGGCTGTCCACGGCATGAGACTCATGGGGTTGTAACCTGGTTTGAGGATGTTATTTTCAAAGGCGTATTCTTCTAAGTGAGTATGCGGTTGTAAGCCAATAAAGAAGATGGCCGGTTCGACTTTATCCGCCCCAAAGATGCGCTCTAGTTCGCGATGGTAGGCAATTGTCTGGCGAATCGTTTCGGGACGTTCGTCGATCACATTAAACGAGTAGTTTACCGAAACTAGGTCATTAAATCCAGCTGCTTTCAAATCGCGACAGTTTTGCAAAACGGTGCGGAGGTTATATCCCATCCGCATTTTGCGGACAAGTTCTTGGGAACCGCTGGTAATGCCGATTTCAAAGTAATTCATCCCCGTTTTCACCATCAAGTCGCACAACTGGGGTGTCAAGTTGTCCGCCCTGATGTAAGCTGCCCAGTGGATATCGTTCATGCCGGCATCGATTATTTTCTGCAATAACTCTACGGCATCGTCGATAAATCTGCGGGCGGGGATAAACTGGGCATCGGTGAACCAGAAATTGCGAATGCCTCTATCGTAGAGTTGGCGGATTTCCGCGACGACTTCATCTGCGGGATTGATGCGTACTTGTTTGCCTTCAATCACCGTATATATGCAGTAGCAACAGTTGTGGGGACAACCGCGTTTTGTTTGCACGCCGATGTAGAAGTCTTTTTCTTGGAGATAGTAGCTAAATTCAGGCCAAATTGTTTCGATATAGTCGTAGTTGCAGGCTGTTTTTTCGATCTCAGTCGGTGCTTCGTGGATCATGCGATCGCGCGGTGCCGTCTCTCCCACAACATAACACCGTTCATCTCGAAAATCCTGCCCCTGCAACAGCTTTTCCAGCAGCGCTTCGCCTTCACCCACAGAAACGATCGTTCCCTGTGGCAAGCTTTTACCCAACTGCTCGTAAAATACGCTCACCGCACCGCCACCTACAACTGCTCGCGCTACTGAATGATATTTCTTAGCACGATTTAACCCGCGTCTAATCAATCCCCCATTGCGCCAGAGTTCTGTATAGTAGGCTGTAGTTACGCGCAGACCGCCCATAGCTCCCCGCAATCTGATCAGCGGTTTGGCAGCGTAATAAAACTCAAAGGCGTGCTGGAGAGGGTTACCACCTCTACCTCCCACTGGTGCGTATATTTGGATATCTCGCCACGAAAATACTAGCAGGGTGGGTTTGAATTCATCTACACAAGTATCCAAAGCCGTGCCAAAGTCTAAAGGTGGCACCGTTCCCAGGTCGAAAATCCGCTGTTGTACTCCTGGAAACAGTTTGTGCAGGTGATCTGCTAAGTAAACAACCCCAATCGGGAAGATGGGATTGCAGGGTAGGCGAACGTAGAGTATGCGGGTTTCCGTCATTGGCTTCTGTATTAAGGATTGCTAAGACTCCACTCTGGAAGCAACAGTCACACAGGAGCTGGGAGCCATCGCTACCTGTGATGCTCTTCTAAGAAATTTTTTATTATTTTCATATAACTTTACGATAACATTCGTCTTTCTCAGCGATAGAGTAATTTCGCTGAAATTTCTCGGAATGGTTTTCAGCCAACTTGGCTCGTCGGGATTAATTACCAAAATTAAACCTGGTTTGAATGTGTCCCAACACTATGGCCCAATGACAGGCAGCTGGCAGCTATGAAACCGAAGCTTTAGCGCAAGGCAAAGCGAACGTCTTCAACCGTAGTGTAGATTACACAATTTATATCTACCTTCAGATAGATATTTACTAAATTTTTCAAGTTGGTAGTCGCAGTTACAGCAAGTCGGGATCGCGAGTGTTAAGTTTTTTAATGTAACTGACTTTGGCACACGTTTCCTTTAAAATCATGGCTCAAATACTCGATCCCTTACCACCTAACTCCGGTGATGGCATTCTCTGCTGCTATGTCAATGCCACCAACAAAGTTCAGATAGCACGGATCTGCAACATTCCCAACTGGTATTTCGAGCGAGTAGTTTTTCCAGGTCAACGGCTTGTTTTTGAAACAATGCCAGAAGCAGTGCTAGAAATTCATTCCGGTATGATGGCAAGTGCTATTTTATCAGACAAGATACCTTGCGATCGCTTGCGAGTTAACGATGAACCCCAACCTGAAACGGCCCCTACTCAGAAACAGCACGAACAAGATAAAGACAAAAATCCCAAGCGGGAAGCAATTCGGAAAAATGTAGAAAAAACACCAATTTTAACAACTCCCGCCTTAGCAGGTGTAAGTTAAAATTGGATTTTCATAAAAACCCTCTTGCTAGATTGAGAATAAAAATTTAGACCTCTGTCTTCCAGAAGATCTATTTTTTCGGAGGAGTTAGGGATCTTAGAAAGACATGAGATAATACCCTTTTGTGCTAGGAATAACTAAAATGCTCATTGGTAGGTAAGAGCCGGTGAGCAAAGTATTCCTCGTTTCAACAAAGGGCAAAGTACTTTGAATTTACCAGATTTTATTTGGTTGTGGAGAATCGCCGCTTGGTCTATGGGATTTTCGCTGGTAGCTTACTTGCTGCTAGCTGCGAGCGGTATTTGGATGCTCTATATCAGACAGTCCAGAAGATCCCGACCTAATTGGTTGCGACCATTACACTACTGGATTGGCGGCACGATGGTAGCTTTAGTATTGCTACTGCTGACGATCGGTATTGTCGGCACTTTAGGCCATTACGGTAGCCTGAATCATTCCATACACCTGCCATCTGGATTGGCAGTTGTAGGATTGGTACTACTTTCGGCTGGAAGTGCGACGTTAATCAGCCCCCAGTTTCCGTGGGCTCGACCTCTCCATATCGGAACGAATATTATTCTGTTCGTGGGATTTGCTTTGGTTTCACTCACTGGTTGGAGTGTCGTCCAAAAATATCTACCATAAGGAAAGCCAGTAGGAGTCGTAAATCTACTTAACGATTTATGAAGATATTTCTGTGGAGCGATCCTTTTAGGAGAAGATTAGGTGAATATACTGAATATCCTTATCCTATGATATGCTTCATGGTGTAAATATGTCTTACTCTCCTTTGGCATTGGGTTTCTTCGTTATTGGTGGCGACGGTTTGCCGGTGGTAGAAAAATCTCACCAAGGTAATTACTCCCTGATTTTCCTCAACCGCAGTGACGCCGCTCGGTATCGCCAGCAGATGTCTGAGCTTCGCAGAGTCTCTGGAAAAGATTGCGCGATCGCGACCATGCCAATCCATCAAATCCAAAGGTTACTGAGTCACGCCAAAATTCGCGTCTGCGTCATTCACAGCTGGGATGCTGTTGTAGCGTAATCTGGAAGCGACAAGAAACTAAGATGCTTCGCTATTTTCGACGCAACCGTCATCTAAACTAGATGAGAAGGCTAAGCACAAAGAATAATATATTTCCGTGTCAGATTACCCAGTCAATCAGTTGCAATCCCAGACAGATACCTACTCTTCAAGCGCGAACGACGGGCCAGCACATCAACCATCGGTTTTCCATATTTCTCCCCTCATCCGGCTGACACTTCTGTGTTTATACGTATCGCTGACCGTACCTTTACCGTTTCTGGCCCAGGTGACAAATGCTCCAGTGCCACCCATGCTACTGTGGTTGGGAATCGGCATAGGGGCGATCGCTCTCTATGGCGCATTGAGCGAGCGGGTTATATTGGATGAGCAAGCGATCGGGGTAACATACCCTCGTTGGGTACCAAGCTTCTTTCGGAAAGGTTGGTCGCTACCTTGGTCAGAAGTGCAAGATTTGAAATGTCGCACTACAGGTCAAGGAGGACTGGTTTACTATTTTGTCAGTAAATCCGGAAAAGGCTATTTGCTACCCATGCGCGTCGTTGGATTTGCTCGGATGGTAAAGCAGGTAGAAGCTAAAACAGGAATCGATACAACAAATATTCGCCCTCTAGCTCAACCGTGGATGTATTTAATTTTATTGGCGGTCACGCTGATATTGCTTTTAATTGATGCTTGGACGATTTTGACTGCTGTCAATCAGTATTAAATAATAGGTTAATTAATCAGTAATTTGTAGCCTTGCCAACAACAGACATTCGCCAACTACGACTAACTCAGGTGAGCTTGAGAGCTCCTCTAGGTTTGCAGTTTTTACTTAAAAATATTTCTTTTGATGTATTTACAGGCGATCGCATTGCCATTGTTGGGCCATCAGGTGCCGGGAAAACTTCTCTTTTGCGACTGTTAAACCGCCTGAGTACACCCAGCGAAGGCTCAATTTACTTTGAAGATCGGGATATCCAAAAAATTCCAGTTATCCAGCTACGCCAGCAAGTCACTTTAGTGCTGCAAGAACCGAAGCTTTTGGGGATGACCGTTCGGGAGGCGATCTCATATCCCCTCCTACTCCGAAGTCTACCACAACAAGAAATTCAGGCACGACTTAACTACTGGACAGAACGCCTCCACATCCCAGAAGATTGGTTGGAAAGGACTGAGATGCAACTTTCTGTCGGTCAAAGACAACTGGTAGCGATCGCTCGTGCCTTAGCAATCCAACCTAAAATCTTATTATTAGACGAACCTACTTCTGCTCTGGATGCGGGTCGTTCCGCTCATCTCCTGCGAGTTTCGATCCAGCTGGCTGAAGAAAATAAAATGACAATCTTAATGGTCAATCACCAGCTGGATTTGGCACAGCAGTTTTGCACGAAAGTTTTGCATTTCCAGCAGGGCGAGCTAATTGAAGAGTTAGAAGCCGATCGGGTAGATTGGAGTAACCTGCGCGAAACTTTTGTGCGATTGGAACAACAAGCAGCTGAAGAATGGCTTTAAACTACTAAGCATAGAAGTCGCCCCCTATGCTTAGGTTAAAGTAGTTCCATTTTCTATTTCTTGACTTTTAACTTTTGACTTTTGAATTTCACCCGCAATGGCTTTATGTTGTGACCATTTTGGCGACAGAATGGTCAGAGCGTCTTTGGTGATGGTCGGTTTCATCTAGCGAAGAAACAGACCCCCTAAGAAACTCCGGGTTAAAGCGATAGCCGACATTGCGGACTGTTTGAATTAGACTGGGTTGGCGCGGATCGGTTTCCAGCTTTTTCCGCAGCGAGAGAACATGAGTGTCTATCGTGCGGGGATTGTCGATCGCATCGGGCCAAGCTCTGTGCAGCAATTCAGAACGGCTGAGGGGCAGTCCGTCCGCCTGCGCCAAGACATACAGCAAACTGAACTCTTGGGGTGTCAAATCGACCAGTTCTTCTTTAAAGCGGACGCGACGCTGCACCAAGTCAATTTTCAGATCCCCATAATCCAGATAAGCCGGCGGTAGTGTCATTCTGTTCCTTCTAATGAGCGCTTCAATTCGCGCCAGGAACTCCTGCATACCAAAAGGCTTGGTCAGGTAATCATCTGCCCCTGCTTTTAAACCGGCGACGATATCCGCTTCGGTGTTGCGGGCAGACAGCATGAGAATGTATGGCCTCTGCTGTCGCAGCAGCCAGCCGCAAAACTCATTAGCATCGCCATCGGGAAGTTCGGAGTCGAGAATTACCAATGTTGGTTGACGCAGATGAAACACTTCCCGCGCTTGATAGAGGCTGGCGGCTTGGAACACTCGGTATCCGGCCTGCTGTAAGTGCCAACCGAGTAGCGATCGCAGATGCGGATTTCCTTCAATGATTTGAATACCTACTGATCCCACGGAGGCTTGCTTTCCTTGCCTTTGTTAGATTCAAGTTAACAGAGCCGTTTAGAGAATTTTGTAGCGATTGCTACCTGACACCGAACTGTATTTTCATTTTTCAGTACCATTGGGCGATCGTTGAGATTGAGATCGTCCCATTATTTTGATATTTTCGCCTCTACCTTAGTACAGGTTACGTCATCTCGCTACCAACCAGTTTTCTACAGATGGGCAATCACCAGTAACGACCAAAACAACGGCTTTTTTTGCTTTATATCGTCAAATGCTGGCACACTGCACCTGTTATCTGTTTGCGGTTATGCCAACCGACATACCCAACAGGGGGTAAGGACTTACCCTCGAACTCGCTAAAATGAAGGTAACGTAGCAATCCAGTTTGAATCGCCTTAAGCCCAAACTTGTGATTAACAATCGCGTGAGAGCTAAAGTCAGCGGATAATTACAGCAATTTTTAAATTGCTTAAGTATAGCAACCGATTGACTGAGAGATTCAACAGGGTGAAATTTGGTCGATCGCACGCCCTATAACTTAACCTGTAGGTCGTGTAGATGAAGCCAAAATGCGCGATCGCCTCCACCAAAAAGCCAAAATCAAAGCTGGTTTTGACGGCAGGCGTTAATATATTTAAACACCAGACGATTTCAACTTACGACCATGCTTCAGGACACTCAAACGATTAGGCACTACCAAAAACTTACCGACGCCCTGGTCGATATGTGGAATCGGGGCTACAGATATGACAGTTTGCGTTTGTATTTAGACGGTTATATAGCTGCTCTGCGCCATACTAACGCACTTGAGCCATATCGCATCAACCGTTTGGAGGAGGAAGTTACACGTTACATATACGATCCATCTAATTTTGAAATGCCTCAACCCCAACCGCAATCGGACTACTACTGATGCTTTTTTTAGGATTTGCATCCCTGGGTTAGCCAAAAAAATTTTTTAAGGTCTTACCTGTAGATAATGCTGAGTAACGGCATACAGGTACAGAATTCCTACTTGCTTATTTCAGTTTTTAAGAAAAACTTTTTTATTCTCAACTGTAATTTTCGGCAGCAAAATAAAAATACTGACTGGATTTCTAACTAAAACGAATCCAATCAGTATTTTTAATCAAGAAACCTGGCTTCAGGAAGCTAAAGCAACCTCTAGCAACTCTTTTAATTCACCTTTTTGATACAGCTCGATCATAATGTCCGAGCCACCGATAAATTCTCCATTAATGTAAACTTGGGGAATTGTTGGCCAGTTGGAATATTCTTTTATTCCCTGACGAATTTCGTAATCTTCAAGCACATCCACAGTTTCGTAGGGAACTGCATATGTGTTGAGAATCTGAACCACATTGTTGGAAAAACCACATTGGGGCATTAGCTTGTTGCCCTTCATAAAAACTAAAATCTTGTGGTGTTTTACCAAGGTGTCAATTTTTTCTTTCAGTTCTGGTGTCATAGTTCTTCAGTGCGATCGTCAAAAGTGTGCGGAGAGAGCCAATGCTTTGTTATTTTGTATTTTTTAGCGTAGTTGTGCTTAACAACATACAAATTTAACCTACGCCAGTCAGTTGAGGTAGAGAGCTATTGAGTAGCTTTCAGAGCTTGGGGAGTGTAGGTTTTCAACGACAAAGCATGAATAGCTTCTGAAGACATAGCTTGTTGCAGCGCAGCATAAACCATCTGGTGCTGTTGAATAAGCCTCTTGCCTTCAAATAAAGAGGAAACCACCGTCACTTGATAGTGGTCGCCGCCGCCAGTCAGGTCTTGAACCTGAACTTGTGCATCAGCCAATTCTGCCTTAATCATAGCTTCAACCTGAACCGGACTAATCATTCTTTTCCTCTTGCTAAAAAAAGATTCAACCCTTAGTTATAAGTGTAGTTAACTATTGAGTTGACGAAGAAGACGAGGTGTTCGCTCTGGGGTAAGGAGAATCTACAAATCCCAATTCTAACAATTGCTGATAAGCTTTTTTACCCAAGTCGCGAGTCGGGTTTTGAGAGCGAATAATTTGCACCAGCAAAGGTACAGCTAATTCGGGCTGATTTTGGGCCCGGTGTACCAGCGCGAGCTGATAGGTTGCCTCATCCCGCATTTGCGCCGTTTCTACAGCCTTGCGCCTTTGGCCATCAGAGATGCGATTATCGATCCCCGAAAAACTGGCAGCTAAGTCTTGATAAAAGTTGGACAACTGGTTAAAAACCTGACGAGCTTCCTGGAGTTTTTTGATTGCCAGAGCATAATTTTGAGTGGAAACGGCGTTACTAGCTTCACTCATCAGACGCTGCCCGCCTTGTAGGCTCAGCAAACTGTTATCTTGAGTCAGGGGACGCAGCTCGTTGGTATCTGTCCCTTCCAAAGGCTCTGCCTGGTTGGGAAGAGAGGGCGGAGAAGATTGCTGTGCTAGGACTTGCAATGGTGCCAGCACATTCAAAGCTGCCAGGAGAGATAGGAATGTAAAGCTGTGCAGTGGGAGCAAGCGAACAGTTTGAGAAACTACCATGAACTAAGTTTGCGTCTTAGCACAAACGGGATGGACATTGACTTCGGAGTATATTAGCATTCCCAGGTGAAAGTGGATTGGTATTTAAGGGAACTAATCTAAAAATTATCACCGAAAATTTGTGCGATCGCCTCATACTGGGAAGTCAAAAGTCACTCAGTCAAAAGTCACTCAGTCAAAACTTCTTTGAGCGTCAGGTACTCAAGTACTTCCGATCTCGTGGGTGACTTCCGGATAGCGGTGCTAACTTTCGTGGAGATCCCGCATAGCAGCTTCAAGATTAGCTGTTAAACGTTGTGCGCCTTTTTTGACCGTTTCCGTGCGATATTCGGCCACACTGAGAGGAGAACCGATGTTAATTTCTACATTGCAGCCTCTGTAAGGAATAGGCTGACTATATTTAATACTTATAGGTACTATTTTTATGCCCAAACCGGGTTGGCTTGATTCTGCTTGCAAAGCTATTCTGGCTAAACCTGGTTTGAGCGGGCTGATTTGATTGTTGCGGAAGATATTGCCTTCTGGAAATAAAACCAGGCTTTCCCCCTGTTGAAGTAGTTCAACTGCATGACGCAGACTGCTAATTGCGGGATGTTCGGTATCAACGGGGAAACCTCCGAAACGGCGGACAAACCAGCCTTGCAGCCCTGTCATTTCATTAGCAGAAACCATAAACCGCAGATCCCGCCCGGTGATGTCTCGACCTGCTGCATAGGGCACCATAAAGGCATCCCAACGAGAGCGATGGGTAGGTGCGAGAATAACCGGCCCTTCTGTGGGTAAATTTTCCCGCCCGGTCACCGAAATCTTACCAAAATAAAAGGGTAAGATCGTGTGACGTCCCAAGGGATAAGCCAATTGACTGAACCAAGGTGCAACGCTGGATGTAACGGCTGTCACTGTTTTCGGTGTTATGCTGACAAGGGTTTTTGCAGAAGAGTCGAGCGGGATCATCATAGCGGCGGTGAGTAACTATATCAAAGTATCTTTAATCTCCACCGTAAATTCTCTATGGTGAGTAGTCGTTTATGAAAGGGACACTTCTAGGGGTGTCATCGCGCGGCGAATGAGGCTAGGTTATGAGGGGTGCGATCGCTTTGGCAAGGACAAACTAAAACAAAACTATGTTCTCGATCGCTTTTTGTTCTTAAAGGCGAAACATCGCTACTAATCTGTCGTTATGTACCGCCGTTTTCCTCGCGCAAGGTTTCGCTCCTAGATTGCCTTTTTTGTGCAAACCAAGATTGCAGCTGATGACGGCAGGCAGATTCTAAGATACCACCTACTACGGATAAGCGGTGATTTGAGCAAGCGCTATCGGGAATATTGCCAACGGTACGAATTGTGCCAGTTTTCGGATCGTCTACTCCATAAACCAACAACCCAATTCTGGCTTGTACGATCGCACCCGCGCACATAGGACAGGGTTCTAGAGTAACATAAAGCGTGCATCGGTTGAGATGCCAGTCTTGGAGAGCTTTTCCAGCAGACCGAATCGCGAGAATTTCGGCGTGTGCTGTGGGGTCTTTGTCGCGCTGTTTGCGGTTTTCGCCTTCTGCGATTAAATTATCATCACTGTCAACGATAACGGCTCCTACCGGTACTTCTCCGGCTTCACCCGCAGCTTGTGCCAGTTCTAACGCTCTACTCATCCATTTGCGGTGAGTTAGATAGACAGGATTATTAATTGTCATAACAAAATGTTGCTCTCAGCCCTCAAACTAAAGTCTGGAGCTATACAAACTAAGTCCACCTGCGTGGACGCATTTTAGCTTTAAGTCGCTGATTGGGCTAGTAATGGGTCTAAATTGCCATTGCTGTCGAGTTGATAAATATCGTCGCATCCACCTATGTGCTGATTATTAATAAAAATTTGCGGTACTGTGCGGCGTCCGTTGGCGCGATCGGCCATTTTGTTTCTCGCTTCTTCGTTGCCATCAATCTTATATTCGGTGTAATTGACGCCTTTCCACCAAAGCAGCATTTTAGCGCGGATACAGTAAGGACAGGTTTGCCAGGTGTAGATTTCGACATTCGCTTTGATGCGTTCGGGGTGTCGTCCTAGAATAGAGTTGAGCAAGTCGAGCATTTTAGTTTTCCTAAAGAGCGGGTGACTTTATTTACGGTATATCATCTTTAAAAATAAAGCCTTCGAGGTTGTAAAACATATTTTTATAAAGTTAAGTAAGTCTCTCAAAGTCTTACTTTTTCAGATAAATTGTACCGATTTGTAGGTTTGTTATGGTGAAAAATATCGCGATTTTCCACGTTGCAATCGGCCTGCGAAACTCGCGGAGATATCGCCCGAACGCATTAAGTTTGTACTAAACATTCTCTGTTCGATCGACTGTAAGACCAATTTCTTGGCCATAGGATAATTCCAGCGTGTGACCGTCTGGATCTCGCAAAAATGCCCAATACCCGACTGGAGGGCCAGAATCTTTAGGTTCTTCAATGAGTACGCCTTCCTGACGAGCTTTCTCACAAAGCGCATCCATCGATTCACGATTGTGACAACCAACGCCAAGATGAGCAAATGGAGAGAGAATGGGATCTACCGAATCGGTTTGAATCAGAACGATCGCAAAGGGTCGAGTCCGATCGCTCAGCCAAGCAACAGCAACCCCTCTTCCTGCATCAATGCGACGGTGAATCACTTGCATTTGTGCATAAGTAGCGTAGAAGTTGATGCTTTGCTCAATATCTGAGACGGGAAGCGCGATATGCGTAAGTCCAATATCAATCACGTGAAGTTCCTCGCCATCGATAAATTAGGGTAATTTACGGTTTTCCACCAAAATAACATTTTGGCGCGAATGCACTTTTTCGGATAGACTCTTGGGATCGTCGCGAAAAAACTCCCAGCAGCAAAACTTAACACGGCTTCTGGCAAGACCACTCTGCACAGCGATCCCTCCTCTGATAGACTTAAGAACTGTTACAGGCAGATGAAACCTAGCAAAATCAAGCAGTCGGGAGGACAGAAGCCGTGTTGGAAACTACGCTCGGTCTGGAGATTATAGAAGTAGTTGAGCAAGCAGCGATCGCATCTGCTCGTTGGATGGGCAAAGGCGAAAAAAACACGGCTGACGAAGTGGCCGTAGAAGCGATGCGGGAACGGATGAATAAAATCTATATGCGGGGCCGCATCGTCATTGGGGAAGGGGAACGGGATGAAGCCCCCATGCTTTATATCGGGGAAGAAGTGGGCATCTGCACCCGCGAAGATGCGAAAAGCTATTGCAACCCTGACGAACTTGTTGAGATTGACATTGCCGTTGACCCTTGCGAAGGTACCAACCTGGTCGCATACGGTCAAAATGGCTCGATGGCAGTACTGGCAATTTCCGAGAAAGGCGGTTTGTTTGCTGCCCCCGACTTCTACATGAAGAAGCTAGCGGCTCCCCCGGTAGCTAAAAACCATGTGGATATTAATAAGTCAGCTACCGAAAACCTGAAAATCCTCTCTGAATGTATGAATCGTTCTATTGAGGAACTGGTAGTAGTAGTGATGGATCGCCCCCGTCATAAAGAACTCATTCAGGAAATTCGCAAAGCTGGTGCCAGAGTGCGACTGATCAGCGATGGTGACGTTAATGCCGCCATTTCCTGTGCTTTTTCCGGAACGAACGTCCACTGCCTCATGGGCATTGGGGCAGCACCAGAAGGTGTGATCTCCGCAGCTGCTATGCGCTGTATGGGAGGACACTTCCAAGGACAGCTGATCTACGATCCAGATGTTGTGAAAACCGGACTGATCGGCGAAAGCAAAGAAAGCAACATCGCACGGCTGAAGGAAATGGGAATTAACGATCCCGACAAAGTGTACAACGCCGAAGAGCTAGCTTCCGGCGATACCGTCCTGTTTGCTGCCTCCGGTATTACCCCTGGCCCACTGATGGAAGGCGTTCGGTTCTTCCACGGTGGGGCGCGGACGCAGAGTCTGGTAATTTCCAGCCAGTCGCGGACAGCTCGCTTTGTGGATACCATCCATATGTTCGATCAACCGAAGAGCCTGCAATTACGCTAGTCATTAGGTAATGGTTATGGTTCGCAGTTCATCGTTAACGACAATGAACTACGAACCATAAACACGAACAACAAACAATTAGCAATTAACCATTAGCAATTAACCATTAGCAAATGAATATTGCAGTCGTAGGGCTAAGCCACAAAACAGCACCAGTAGAAATTCGTGAAAAACTGAGCATTCCAGAAGCGCAGACCCAAAGTGCGATCGCGCAACTTACTAGCTATCCCCATATTGACGAAGTTGCCATTCTCAGCACCTGCAACCGTCTGGAAATTTACATCGTCACCGATGAAACCGAACAGGGAATTTCAGAAGTACGTCAGTACCTCTGCGACTACAGTAGATTGCCCGTAAATGACCTGCGTAAGCACCTGTTTATGTTGCTGCATGAAGATGCTGTTATGCACCTGATGCGGGTTGCTGCCGGTTTGGATAGCCTGGTGCTTGGGGAAGGTCAAATTTTGGCGCAGGTTAAAAATACTCACAAAGTATGCCAGCAGTACAAAGGCGTCGGACGTATCCTCAACCGACTCCTCAATCAAGCCATCACTGCTGGTAAGCGAGTTCGTACCGAAACTAGCATTGGCACCGGTGCTGTATCTATCAGCTCTGCTGCGGTGGAGTTGGCGCAGATGAAAGTGCCGAATTTAGCAGCCAGTCGAGTGGCAATTCTCGGTGCTGGCAAAATGTCGCGGCTATTGGTACAGCACTTGATTAGCAAAGGGGCAAATCAAATAGCTATTTTGAATCGCTCCATGCAACGATGTGAAGAATTGGCAAATAAGTTTGCTGATGAGGTGCAATTGCAACTTCACCCGCTATCAGAAATGATGCAGGTAATCGCAGCTTCAGATATAGTTTTCACCAGTACCTCTGCTACCGAACCGCTATTAAATCGCGCCAAATTGGAAGCAGTTTTGGAACCTAATCGCTCTTTGATGTTGTTTGATATTTCCGTTCCGCGTAACGTGGATGCGGATGTAAACGAGCTGTCCAATGTCCACGCTTTTAATGTTGACGATTTGAAGGCGGTGGTAGCGCAAAATCAAGAAAGCCGACGACAAATGGCGAAGGAAGCGGAAGCTCTTTTGGAAGAAGAAGTCGAAGCTTTTGATGTGTGGTGGCGCAGTTTGGAAACTGTTTCTACTATCAGTTGCTTGCGAGACAAAATGGAAACTATCCGCGCTCAAGAATTAGAAAAAGCGCTGTCTCGATTGGGTACTGAATTTGCGGAAAAACATCAAGAAGTGATCGAAGCCCTGACGCGGGGGATTATCAATAAAATTCTGCACGACCCAATGGTGCAATTGCGGGCGCAGCAGGATATTGAGGCTAGAAGGAAAGCAATGCAGACTCTGCATACGCTGTTTAATCTGAATCCGGAAGCTCAGTCGAAAGAGCAATATAGCTAATTGGTCAATCGGTCATCGGTCATTGGTCATTGGTTATTTGTAAAAATATAACTAATGGCTAATGACTGATTAGTAATGAGTAATGAGGATAGTACTTACTTAAATTTATAGGGTAACAAGTTTGTATCAGCCCTCAGATGCACTGACTGGTCAGAGCCTATATGTTTCGTGTAAGATTGAAAAATGCCGACAGTTTTAAGAATAGGAGCATACCGATTCTACTTTTACAGTCACGAACCGAACGAGCCACCGCACGTACACATCGATCGCGATGATTCATCAGCTAAATTTTGGCTAGAATCAGTCAGCTTGGCAAATAATATTGGTTTTAGTGCTAAAGAACTTCGCAAATTGCAGTCAATGGTACAAGAGAATCAAGAGAGGCTTTTGGAGGCATGGTATGGGTATTTTGGCGATTCGAGCGGATGAGAGAGTTAAGAATGTGTACTTTACAGAAGATACGATCGGTGTCGATTTAATGGACGGTAGAACGATTGCTGTGCCACTGGTTTGGTATCCGAGACTGCTTCATGCTACACCCGAACAACGATCGAAGTGGGAAGTCTCTGGTGGAGGTTACGGTATTCACTGGGAAGAGATAGACGAGGATCTCAGCACAGAAGGAATGTTACGTGGTGCGCCTGCCCCCAGAGTATCAGTTATGAGTAGTTGAGGTTGAGTGCATAGCTTCAAAGACTCTTCCATACAGGGAAGGTAAGTTTTGATATAGGTTGATTTATCTTGCTTGTGTTCTATTTTTTTATAACAGTAGATGACAAAATTTCCTGATATGCTTGAATGGTTTGTTGCGCGATCGCATCCCAACTATACTCTTTCAAGGCATTCTTTTGCGCGTTTAAACCTCTGCGCTTTCTTTCCCCTTCATCTCGTAGCGCCAAACGCAATTTTTCGGTCAGAGATTCTACTGTTAAAGAACAAACCCAACCGGCTTCAGCATTTTGGACATCTTCCCAGATATAAACTCCATCGGAGATGACGACGGGCTTTCCGGCGACCATTGCTTCTGCGACAGCAATACCAAAATTTTCATAATAAGAAGGTAATACAAATAAATCGGCATTTTGCAGTAATGATGCTTTGCGATCGCCCCCAACAAATCCAGTTATGGTAGTATGAGAGCCCAGCGGCGAAGCTTGAATTTGCGCTTTAATTTTCGCTTCGTAATCCGGGTCTTGCGGATTGGCACCAGCTAAGACAAAATGAAAATCTATACCCTCAGCTAGAAGATTTTCCAACGCTGGAATCAACAGATTCAACCCTTTTTTGGGCTCAATTCGCGATAGGTACAAAAGCATTGGCGATTGAGAATTTGCGATCCGAAATGCCCCTGTGCCCCTGTGCCCCTCGACCTTTGCTCCCCTCTCCGTAGACGGGGAGGGGTTGGGGGTGGGGTGTCCCTCTGCTGTCACACCCAAGGGTATCACCAAATCCCGCGTTTTTACGCCAAATCGTTCGGAAACTTTGGCTTCCTGCTTGCTGGTGAAGTGAATTGCCGCTGCACCCGCTATATTTGGCTTTTCCAACAACACTGCATAAATCTGCTTTAATCGCCTTTTCTTACGCAGGTCGGCTGGGTCAAGCGTGCCCAGAGGACGTAAGATGTAGGGTAGGTGATGCGATCGCGCCACAGTCGCCGCCAACGAACATACTGGCGAAAATAGCGCGTGAATATGCGCTAAATCGAACTCCGAAGCGTGCTGACTCAACCACTTCAGCAAGTCGAGAGAAAATTTATACCTGCGAAAAGGGGCACAGGGAAAGTACCGAATCTGGTAGCCATCCTGTTCAATCGCACGGTCTAACGGTACATCTAGCGGCGGTTGCCCAGCATCTCCGTTGGAATTCGTAGTAATAATTGTTACCTCTACACCCGATCGGGCCAGAGCAGCAGAAAGACCCAACACCATCTGACTGGGGCCACCATAAACCAAGGAAATTGAAGGGATAATTTGGAGAATCCGCATGAAAACAAAGGATTAAAAATTGGGTTGACAATGCTTATAAAACTTGCTTATAAAAGTCTAACAACTTTTTGGCTAGAGCTTGATTGGTATACTCATTCATAGCTCTTTCATAACCCATATTGGCAAGATTTTCCCTTAATTCCGGTTCTTCCATCAGGCGCAAAATACAATTTTGCAAAGCCGAGACATCGCCTTCAGGAAAAATCAAACCAGCTTTTCCAATTACGTGAGGAATTTCGCCAGAGTCAGAACCGATCGTCGGCACTTTACAAGCCATAGCTTCTATTAAAACATGACCGAATTGTTCCTTCCAGCCTACAGCAGTTAAAGTTTTAAACTGATATGTTGTTTGGGATGGTAACACTAAAGTACTCATTAAATTGATATATTTATTTACCTCATCGTGAGGAACGCTTTCCACCAAAATGAGTCGTTCCTTAATTCCATATTCAGCAGCGCGTTCTATCAACACAGATTGCAAAGGGCCACGACCTAGTAGTAGTAATTTCCAGGTGCGATCGCGCAACCCAGCCATTGCTTCTAGTAGAGTCAGCAAACCTTTTTCTTCTACAAATCTGCCCACAAATCCTATCACAAAATCAGTCGATTCAATACCCAGATTTGCAGCCAATTCCGGTTGCGCTTGAGGTTTAAAAGTCTTTTCATCAACCCCCAGTTGCGGCATGATCGAAATCTGCCCTTTATAGCCGCGTTGTCTTAAAATTTCAGCCCCATCTTGATTGCCGACAATAATTCCATCGGTGTTACCAAGATTATATGCTTCCAACAAAGATACTGGGAATTTTAATTGATAAGGCAGATTCCACCAAGTAAAAAACAAATTTTTAGATTTTAGCCCCAACAGCTTATTTAGGGTAATAAATTGAGCGTATGCCAATGCCTTCGCTCCCTGTTCTACCTGGATAATTTGGGGACGAAATCGGCGCAATAAAGTAATTATATCTGTTCCAAAAGTAAGCAGTCCTTGATTGTTTTGACTGAAGTTAGAAATCGGCACTACTTGAAACGATTCTTCTTGGATAAATTCCGTTTCAATTATCTTATTTTGGACGCCGCCCGGTTGCCAGCGTCGCGGTACTACAACAGTTACTTCTATATCAGGTTCTAGACGAGATAAGGCTCGTAACTTTTCACGGTTGATATCGACGATGTAGGTATGGCTAGCGACTAAAATTTTCATTTTTTGCTCATCGATCGAGAGGGTAATTTAAAATTTTAGATTTCCGATTTCAAATTTTAATAAATCTGCAATTTTCAATCTAAAATATGAAATAGGTTATGGGGCGATCGCAAATTTTTGCCATAAATCTGCAATCTGCAATCTGAAATAAGCAACTACCCATTACCCATATCTTTGTGAGTATAAATTTGACCGTCATTCCAGATAGATTGGATAAGCGTACCCCAAGCTTTGAAAAAACCCATTATGTAGAAACCAGCGCGGCTGAGTATTTTGATGGGAGAACCGCTTTTATTGCAAGGCGGATTTCCGAGAACGTGACAGTCAAATAAGCGAGCAAATAATCGCAGTTGTTGTGAAATTGTAAGATTTTTCAATCCCATCAAAAAGTGGTTGTGATAGAAAGTGAGTTGATATTTGAGCGATCGCGTACTAATATCGTGACAGCCTCCAGTTTCTTCACCTAAATGAACCAAGTGGGCTTCTGGGTCATACCAAATTTTATAACCTGTCTGTCTGAGTCTCAAACAAAAGTCAGATTCTTCCCGTACCGCACTACCCATAAATCGCTCATCAAAGTGCAATCCATACTTCGTAAAAATCTCGCGGCGGAAGGACATATTGCAGCCTCTTGCAGAGATGACTTGCTGGGGTTTGACGGTATGCACCAAGTCTATATAGTACCAGGCGATGCCGGGGTCGCTCGCTTCTGGAGGCAAATATTCGATCGCAAAACCTTCACCTGCATCTGCCATTTTCATGCGATCGAATACTCGTCCCGCTACCGCCCCAATATCTTGTGGCGCAATATCTTGTGGCGCAGGCGTCTCGCCTGCGATATAGTTACGAGCGTGAGCGGCGAGAAACCCTGCTGGTAGTTGAACATCATCATCAATAAATAGGATAATTTCCCCATTTGCGCGACGAACCGCATAGTTTCTCGCACCTGGCAAACTCGCCCAATCGACGCGAAACCAATTAATTTTGCCTTCATTTGCCAATTGTTCGAGATAAGCTTGAATTTCTGGTTTATGGGTTTTGGTTTGGTCAACAACCAGCACTTCAAAAGCTGGATAATCTTGATTGATGACATCTTTGAGCGTATCTTGCAAAGGCTCTTCACGTCCGTAGGTGGGAATAATTACAGAAATTAAAGGTAAAACCATTTTTGACAATCCTCATGTTGGTAATATCTCATTTATCTTGTTTTAATTCTGCTTAGCAGCAGTTGCTTCTATTTTTCTTATCATAACTTTTTCTATCCATACGAACGCTCTTATGTAAGCTATCAGCACAACTCCCGTAATAATCAAAGCAAAAAAAAGCTTAGGATATTGATCGATTTTAATGCGCTTGTTTAAATAATGCAGTAACGTGATAAACAACGGTTGGTGAATTAGATAAATTTGGTAAGAGTATATACCCATAATCGACAAAATACTTAACCCATAGGTTAACCAGCGATTATGATTATCCTTGTTTAGGATAAGGCTTAGCATCACGAAAAAGAACGGTGTAAATGCCATATCGAATCCTAGCATATATATAATATTTATATGTTTAATTGCCATCCCTATATAAAGCATCAGCCCCACAATAAAAACAATTGTTGATATATTTATATCAGTTCTTCTAAAAGATTTATTGCTGGCGTAAATGAATCCCCAATACAAACCCAGACACAACTGAAAAAAGTAGCTACCTATAAAATTATTCTGTAGCAAAAATAAGTAAAACTCAGACTTATGCCCCACGGCTAGGCAGGCAAGCTTGGTTAGCAAACCAATTAAAATTCCTAAACCTAAAATTTTGTTTGGCTTGTTGCGGCAGACGTAAAAAATTAAAGGGGTTAGTAGATAAGCTTCTAAAATTACGGTGAAAAACCAGAAACCTTGGTTGATATCCTGAAATTTATATCCCGCCAGCCCTACAGCGCTTAGGGCAAAATTTAAAGGATTTTTTATATGAAGTTGGTTGAATATTATATAAATACAAATCGTAGATAAAACGGCTAGTAAATATGTAGGGTAAAGTCGTAATATCCTTTTTTTTAACCAAGCAGTCCAGTTAATTTTGCCGCCATCTTGGATAAGAGATGCTAGTACATAACTTGTGTTAAAACCAGCCATCACGAAGAATATATCTACTGCTGCGTATCCCAGACGGGCTCCATTTCTATTTAACATAGAAACAATGTTAATTTGTTCGGGATAGTTCTGAAAGAAATGGAAAAAAAGAATTGCCAAAATTGCTAGACCTTTAGTGCGATCGATCCACTGCAATCTCTCGCGTGAGTTGGTAGTTTTGTTAAACATTTCTGCCTCGATCTAAACCCATGATAATTTGGCTTTTTTACCGCGTTTAGTATTTTTTTGTTCAACTTTCTCTTCTGACTCATCTTCCTGACGGGCTATTTCTGGCAATTTTAAAATAACTCCAGCGAAAAACCAGTAATAAACAGCGACAGGATCGACATCCAAAGGATAGTAATAAGTTTGGTAACTAATAAACAAAACAAAGACCCAAAAACAAGCTGCAAAGCTTCGTAAACTAGGGTCTCGAATAGATCGGTAAGCCTTGAAAGTATAAAAAGTGAGACAACTAACAAAAATTAAAAACGCTGCTAATCCGATCGGCCCAACTTCGTGCATTACTTTGGGGAACCAGGTTTCTACCAGCGCAGTATTACCGAAGACGCGAGCTGAGTTTGTGGCCCGTCCCAATCCCAGACCGATCAAAGAACCTTTGAGGTTATTCCATGTAAATCCAAATTGATAAAGGATAAACTCATCGGCTGGTGATTCTTCCCAACGACCGACAAAGCTATCGATCCGTTCTTGAACGATCTCAGGATATAGCACCGCTGCAATTCCCAATAAAACAGCCAGTCCGGTTGCAATGGGTAAAAAGCGTTTGAGGTTAGCAATTTGACCTGTCAATATTAGGAGAATCACAAATGAAGCTGGCACAAGAGCTAGCGCAATTCTTTGACCGGAAATAACTGCGATCGCAAAATCCGCAGCCATTGCCACCAAGCCAAAAGTTCGCCACAAACCTGATGGGTCGCTGAAAGCCGTGGCAAAAGTGAAATAAGCATTAGAAATGATAAACCAACCCCACTGCCAAGGTGCGACAAAAGTTCCCGGCAAGCGGATCACTCCTTGTTCTGGACTGTACAGCAAAGAGCCACCGACCAAACAGCGAGCCTCGATGGAAGCTTTAAATAAATCGCCTCCTTCAGCAAACTGGGTACCAGCGCACCGACCAGTTTTGAGGAACATATACTGGACGAAACAAAGGCCAAAGCAGATGAGCGCCAGAATTACGTGCAGGCGCGTCATGAAGAAAAATTCTTTCTTAGTCCGAATCAGGTAATAGGCGCAAGTGATTAAAGGAATATAGCCCATAAACACTTTTAAGCCTAAAATTCCCAGCGCCAAGGGTTTTTCTGGCGGCTGTCTGGTAAGGATAGCAACTTGCTCGGCATTCATTTGTTGCGATCCGTTCACAAACAATAGAGTGATCAGACAACAAACAAACAGGAGAATTAGGGACGGTTTTAGACCTTTGGGGATTACTATGGGTAGTCGTTTCTGGCGACACTCTTGGATAATACTAATCAGTCCGGGAATGTAGAAACCATCTTTTGCCAACTGTAGTACCGGACTGTTGCCGAGGGTGTAGATGATAGTGCCGCTAAAAGGCATATAAATTAGGAATGCCCACAGAGCTTGTCGGGGATATTTGAAAGAAAAGGCAAGGCAGATTATACCGGCGATCGCGCCAATGGCTGCCTTTGGCCCACCTAGAGGAAAGGCCATCATGCCAAGAAATGCGGCACCGAATACAGCTCCTGTGGAGAAGCTAATCAATTCCTTCCGCGCTTTGGCAGCTTTTCTTTTTTGCGCCAACTGCTCCTTGAGATTTAAGGTCGATTTTCCTGCACCAGCCTGCTTCTTGGATTTCGACTTCGTTTTGTTTTTGGGCATGATTCCACTTTAACAACTGCCCCAAGATAGAAAATCCCAGCGCACACTGTTATAGCATTCAGAACGCTACTCGGCCACTGAAGAAACTCGCAGCGAGAAAAGTCATCCACTCACCCAGATTCCAGTATCCAGTCCCCAGTCCCCATCTTCAACTGGTAATGTATAAATTACTGATACATATCGATCTATGTTTGACGCACTATCCGAACGCTTAGAAGCTGCCTGGAAAAAACTGCGGGGGCAGGATCGCATTTCCCATGCCAATATTCAAGAAGCTTTGAAGGAAGTGCGCCGCGCCCTGCTGGAAGCAGACGTTAACCTCCAGGTCATAAAAGATTTTATTGCCGAAGTCGAAACCAAAGCGCAGGGTGCTGAGGTGATCGCGGGCGTGCGACCCGACCAACAGTTTATCAAAATTGTTTACGATGAACTGGCGGCGGTGATGGGGGAAACCAACGCTCCGCTGGCGCATAGCGCCACCGCTCCGACGATCGTCCTGATGGCAGGGTTGCAGGGTACGGGTAAAACCACTGCTGCTGCTAAGTTAGCATTGCATCTGCGGAAAGAAAATCGCTCTGCCATGCTGGTGGCGACGGACGTTTATCGACCGGCGGCAATTGACCAGTTGGTAACGCTGGGTAAGCAAATCGAAGTACCCGTATTTGAACTGGGAAGCGATGCCGATCCGGTGGAAATTGCCCGTCAGGGTGTGGAAAGAGCCAAGGCAGAAGGGATCGATACGGTAATTATCGACACCGCAGGTCGCCTGCAAATCGATCGCGATATGATGGCGGAGTTAGCCCGCATCAAGCAAACGGTGCAACCCCACGAAGTCCTGCTGGTAGTGGATGCCATGACCGGTCAGGAAGCGGCAAATCTGACGCGCACCTTCCACGAGCAAATCGGCATCACCGGCGCGATTCTCACGAAAATGGACGGCGATACTCGCGGTGGTGCGGCACTTTCGGTGCGGCAGATTTCCGGTCAGCCAATTAAATTTATCGGTACTGGGGAAAAAGTTGACGCTCTGCAACCTTTCTATCCAGATAGGTTGGCGCAGCGCATTTTGGGGATGGGCGATGTCCTGACGCTGGTAGAAAAAGCGCAGGAGCAAATCGACTTCACAGACGCCCAGAAGATGCAGGAGAAAATTCTCTCTGCTAAGTTTGACTTTACCGATTTTCTCAAACAAATGCGGCTGATGAAGAATATGGGCTCGTTTGGGGGGTTGCTGAAGATGCTCCCCGGAATGCCCAAAATTTCTGACAAGCAGTTGCAAGAAGCAGAGGTAAAGCTGAAGCAAACTGAGGCGATGATCAATTCTATGACGGCAGAAGAACGTCACAACCCAGAACTGTTGGCATCTTCTCCCAGTCGCCGCAAACGCATCGGTCGCGGTTCTGGCTATCCGGAATCGGAGGTTGCCAAGCTAGTAGCCGATTTCCAAAAAATGCGAAATCTGATGCAGCAAATGGGGCAAGGTGGTCTTCCCGGTATGCCGGGAATGGCAGGTGGGCCGATGCCCGGTATGGGCGGTCGAGGGTCTATGCCCGGTTGGCGAGGCTACAACGCAGCTGGTGGCAATAAGAAACCGAAAAAGGAAAAAAAGAAGAAAGGCTTCGGCCAACTGTAGTTTTTGCGCGCTCGAAAGAGTCAGATACGCAAATAAAAAGGTACAATGTTTGTTTAGTCAAAATTGCGAGCATTACTGTTTCGGCATGATCAAACTGCGATTAAAGCGATATGGCAAAAAGCGGGAGGCCAGCTACCGGATTGTAGCTATGCTAAGTACCTCTCGCCGAGATGGTCGTCCTTTGGAAGAACTGGGATTTTATAACCCCAGAACGGATCAAACAGAGCTGAATATTCCAGCGATCGTCAAACGGCTCAAAAACGGAGCTCAACCTACCGACACTGTTCGCCACATCCTGGAAAAAGCCAATGTCTTCGAGCAGGTTCGTGCCTCAGTTACCCAGTAACGGTAAAATCCAGCCCCTGTCCACTATTCCCGACTATGCTGGACTGGTAAAATATCTGCTGCAACCTTTCTTGGAATCTAAGGAATCTTTGAAGGTAGACTGCGAAATATCTTCCAGCAGGCCACGGGTTTGGATTCGTTTAGCTTTTGAAGGAGAGGATAAAGGGCGAGTATTCGGTCGGGGGGGACGTAACATTCAGGCGATCAGAACGACGATCGAAGCAGCTGCAAGTGCGGCTGGGCAATCTGTGTATCTTGATATATACGGCGGAACAACGCTGGAACACGACAGCGGGCCACCAAGTAGATCCGGAACGAGAACGCCTCTGCCTCGCTCCTCAAGCGCCCCCAGGTCTTCTCCCAGACTGCGTTCCCGCTAGGTCGGGAAATCGATCGCGCTCGACCCCTCCCAACTTTGGTTCGCTTAACAGTTTTTCAATTGTGCAGGATAAACTCAGAACCGCGCAATGGTAGAACTGTTAATAGTGGAGGGGATTGTCTAAATAGAAACCGTTTGCACTACGCACTTGCGCTGCTTTCAAAGCAGTCCAAGGTATAAAACAGGCATTTCTGGAAAGACTTGCCAAAAAAGCGTAGCAATCGCCCAGGAAAATCAGTGGGAGAATAAGGAGGTGAACTTAAGCAAGTGTCAGAAGTGCGTTTGGGTGAAAATGAGTCGATCGACTCGGCATTAAGACGTTTCAAAAAAAAGATTCAAAAAGCTGGGATTTTGTCGGAAGTCAAGCGTCGCGAACGCTACGAAAAGCCTAGCCTCCGTCGCAAACGCAAAGCGGAAGCATCCCGCAAGCGTCGTTACTAAACGGGTACGCCACGAGTAACAGCGTGTTGGCCGACTTTGAGGCCGGAAATAAATGATGACGAGATCGGACGCCTGCGATCGCTGCCAAATGGTGCGTCTAATTTCTTTGGCAACATGGCACTGCATCGGGCGTCTTTTTGCAGATTTAGAGACAGGTGAAGTTATCGATGACCGATTGGGAATGGTAGACGGCACAACAATTCAACTGCCGAGTAGAGAAAGTGCGATCGCCCTTAGCGGCGATCGGGAAGAAAATTTGAAAGTCCTAGCGCGGCAAACAGGAGCAACGCTGGTGTTGCGGGGGCAAGAATTACTGATTTCCGGAACGGCGAATCAGGTAGATCTTTGCGGACGTTTGGTGCGATCGCTCGAAGATTTTTGGAAACACGGCAAAAGCATCACCAGTGTGGATATCCTCACAGCTCGTCACGCTCTCGATACCCAGCGTACCGATGAATTGCAAGACTTACAGCGAGACGTTCTCGCTCGCACTCGCCGTGGCGAAGAAATCCGCGCTAAAACTTTCCGACAACGGCAATATATCCAAGCCGTGCGTACCCACGACCTCACCTTTTGCATTGGGCCCGCAGGTACCGGAAAAACCTTCCTAGCCGCAGTGTTAGCCGTTCAATCACTGCTGGCAAATCAGTACGAACGACTCATCCTCACCCGACCGGCAGTAGAAGCAGGCGAAAAACTCGGCTTTCTCCCAGGCGATTTGCAGCAGAAAGTTAACCCTTTTCTTCGCCCTCTCTACGACGCTTTGCACGAAATGATCGAACCCGAAAAAATTGCCAATCTGATGGAACGAGGCGTCATTGAAGTGGCTCCTTTAGCATATATGCGGGGTCGTACCCTCAACAACGCCTTTGTAATTGTGGATGAAGCCCAAAATACCACACCAGCTCAGATGAAAATGGTGCTGACTCGCCTCGGCTTTCGATCGCGTATGGTCGTAACTGGAGACATCACTCAAACTGATTTGCCTCCCAATCAAGTATCGGGTTTGGCGGTAGCACAAAAAATCCTCCAACACGTCGAAGGTATTGCCTTTTGCCATCTATCTCAAGCTGATGTTGTTCGTCATGCCCTTGTTCAAAAAATTGTGGCAGCTTACGAGCAATATGAGCAATAATTAAAAGTCAAAAGTCAAAAGTCAAAAGTCAAAATAAAAAATTCACTGTGAAGACAATGACCGATGACCAAGACAAAGATGTTGCAAGCCTCGCCTTTCAAGGAGAATCATCAAAAAAATTTTCTGAATTTCAAGCTTTTTTCAAGTCATCACCGAACCAATCCAAAATCCTCTCATCCAAAATCCCAAATGGGATGGCAATAATCTTATGGCTTTTAATTTGAAAGAATTTTTGTCAGATTGCGAAACTTTGGGAACACTGCGTTTAATCGTCACCAGCAGCGCAGGTGTGCTGGAAGTACGCAGTGCTATGCAAAAGCTATTCTATGCCGAGTTGCCCAAAGGCAAATATGCCAATATGCACGCCGACTTATTCGAGTTTCACCTGAATATGGATGCCATTAAACGGGTAAAATTTGAAACCGGAGAATCAAAACGCGGCAACTTCACTACCTATGCAATTCGCTTTTTGGATGAAAAAGAGGAACCAGCTTTAAGTGCGTTTCTGCAATGGGGTAAGCCAGGGGAATACGAAGAGGGAAAAGTGGAAATTTGGCATCAGCTACGGGACAAATATGGAGAAGTTTGGGAACCAGTACCTGTGGAGGCTGTTTAATTGATTCTTTTAACCGCGAAGACCCGTAGAAGACAAAGAAGAGTTGTCAGAGGGATTTGCACTTTTGTGCTGATTGTGTTGTCCCTTTTTTGGGCCGATCGAGCAGAGGCTGGTGTACTGGCTGAGAGATTGGCTAAATTTCCTCAGTGGCAGACAAAACCGCCAGTTCAGGCGGTAATTGGAATGGAGGATTTAATTTATCCAGACTGGATAGCAGGGACTTGGAATGTTACCAGTACGCTGGTGGATTTGGTGGCACCATTAGCACCAGAGATTGTGACACCTGGGTTTGAAAATAACCGCCGCTATCTCAATCAACCGATCGCATTTACGGTGCGATTTCCAGTGGTCAGTCATAATGATTTTGGATTTGCAATTTTCAATCCAAAATCTAAAATCCAAAATCTAAAATCCGAGGGTACGGTGGTTGCCGATCGATCTTTTAATGGCTTGAATATAGCGAAGGCAACTTTGGGCGATCGCGCTGTCTTGTCTGTCAAAACTGACCCGCACAACCCCAACCGTCAGACTACCCTACTTTCAGGCTCGCTGCAACTTGTGTCGATCGTCACCAGTAGAGCGAGCGAAATCACCAATGCCAACGAGTTTATTTCGACAGAAGTCAGTCAGCAATTATTTCGCGCTCCAACCATAGGAATGCGTCCCTATTTCAATGAAGTAGAAACGACAACCGCTTACCGAAAGCTTGAAACATCGGACGCATCAATTGAAGCCGATCAAGTGACAGCTATTTATCTGTCTCCCCAAGACCCCAATTATTTTGTCGCAGCCGACAAGCCAGTCGCTCTATATCGCTACCGCTTAGAATTTTTTCCTGCCTCAGTTCCAGGAGGTTAAAATATGAAAAGTTTTTTTAATAAACTTTTTTCATTTTTCGGCTTAATTTTAGCATCTCCGCAGTTGTTATTATTCTACTTATCCAGCGAAAAGGAAGTTATTCTTGCAGACGTAAGAAGATGGGTAGAAATATTTGAGTGGGATAAGCGTGCCGATATTCAAAATTTACTATTTTTAACGATAAAAAATCAAGAGTTTAGAAACTTATATTATTTTAGAATAGCTAAAGGTAACTTACCTGCTAGGCTGCTGCTGAAAGTTATTAAATTATTTTATAAAGAATGCGGATATCTATTGTTAGATTTGTCTAGCAACATTGGCCCAGGCTTGTTTATTCAGCACGGCTTAAGCACAATTATCATGGCAGATATGGGACAAAATTGTTGGGTAAACCAACAAGTATCAATTGGCTATAAAGATAAAACGGGAAGACCTAAAATTGGTGATAACGTCAGAATAACCGCAGGAGCAAAAGTATTGGGCAATATAACCCTTGGCAACAACGTTACTGTGGGAGCAAATGCAGTTGTACTTAAAAATGTACCTGACAATTGCGTCGTAGTTGGAGTGCCTGCTTATATTGTAAAAAAGAATGGTTTGAAAGTGAAAGAAGAATTAGTTTAAATGCAGCAACCAAAGGTAATTTTTTTAGATGCAGTCGGTACTCTATTTGGAGTTAGAGGTAGTGTAGGTGAAGTCTACAGCGACATAGCGCGTCAATTTGGCGTTGAAGTTGCCGCGAAAACGTTGGATAAAGCTTTTTATAATAGCTTTAAATTAAGCGATCGTATGGCATTTCCAGGAGTTGACCCGGAGGAAATACTCAAGCAGGAATATGAGTGGTGGCTAGCAGTGGCAATTCGTGCTTTCAAAGAAGTTGGATATTATCACAAATTTGCCGACTTTTCCAGCTTTTTTGCCGAACTTTATGCCCACTTTGCTACCGCCGAACCTTGGTTTATTTATACCGATGTTCTTCCAGCTTTAGAATACTGGCAGAAACACGGTATTCAACTAGGCATAATATCCAATTTCGATTCTCGGATTTACTCGGTATTGTCAGCTCTCAATTTAGCAAATTTCTTTACTTCAATTACAATTTCTACAGAAGTCGGTGCAGCTAAACCAGAACGAGAAATTTTTATAGCGGGATTGCAGAAACATGAATGTTTAGCTGAGGCAGCATGGCATATTGGAGATAGCTACAAAGAAGACTACCAGGGTGCAAAAGCAGCGGGATTAAGAGCTATTTGGCTGAAGCGACCTGAAACCTTGCTGTAAGATCTACAAAGAAAACTAATTTACCGACTCACCAATGCCCTACAAGCTATTATTCGTCTGCCTGGGAAATATTTGCCGATCGCCTTCCGCAGAAAATATCATGAATCACCTGATTGAGCAAGCGGGACTGAGCGAAAGCATTATTTGCGATTCCGCCGGTACCTCTAGCTACCATATCGGCAGTCCTCCAGACCGACGCATGACCCTCGCAGCGCAAAGTCGAGGTATTAAACTTAGAGGTCAAGCTCGGCAATTTCAAAAGTTAGACTTTGAAGAATTTGACTTAATTTTGGCTATGGATAGAGAAAACTACCAGGATATTCTCTATCTAGACCCAGCAGGCAAGTATCGAGATAAAGTGCGACTGATGTGCGACTTTTGTACCCGCCATACGCTCAAAGAAGTGCCCGATCCCTACTATGGTGGCCCAGAGGGATTCGATCGAGTTATAGATTTATTATTAGACGCCTGTGAGGGTTTATTGCAATATATTACTAACAATCAATTAATCAGGGGCTAGGGGGAGAGTGGGAGAGTGGGAGACTGAGGGAAGCTCTATATAGATTTTCTTCTGTGTTTCTGTTCTCGCGTTTTCCTGCTCCCCCGCTCTCCCACTCCCTCTTCTTTTTGACTTTTGACTTTTGACTTTTATATTCCCCTGTTATTCGACCAAATGTTGTTCCATTGCCACACGAACTAATTCGGCACGGTTGCTAGTAGTAGTTTTTCTCAAGAGACTGCTGACATATTTTTCAATTGTTCTGGCACTAAGATGTAGACGATCGCCTATTTCAGCATTTGACAAACCATGAGAAATCAGAGCGAGTACTTCCTGTTCTCGCTTACTCAACTTACATTCTTTTAAAACCGTCTTAGTTTGATCGAGCAGAGTTGTCGATTTCGTTGATTCTTGCTTTCGGATGATTGACTCAGATTGATCTATCTTACGATAGAGTAAGTTACGAACTATTGCCCCCAATTCATTTATTTCAAATGGTTTGGGCAGATAGAGATCGCACCCCAATTCGTAGCCGCGAATTCGTTCTTCTGTACTTCTTCGCTCCGTTAATAAAATCACGGGCAATAGGCGGAACTCCGGTCGCTGACGAACTTGCCGCACCAGCTCATAGCCGTCCATCCGAGGCATCATGATGTCGGTAATCAACAAATGAGGATGATACGCTTCTACAAATTCCAGCGCTTCCTGACCGTCCTCAGCCGCGATCGCGGAGTAGCCATACATCTCTAAGTATTCGCTGACAAAAAGACGTATTGCCAAGTCGTCATCTGCAACCACGATTATCAAGGGCATGGGAGTAAAGATGGCTAGCCTACTTAACCCCTAGAATAGGTCAAGTCCAGGGTGAAAGTTAGCAACCACAAAGGTTTTTTATCAAGATTTCTTTGCCTGGATGGCAACAGCTTAACACTAACCAATGCGTGAAAACCAACTCAAACGAAAACTAAAGCAGGGCGAAGTCGTACTGGGCCCGTTTGTTAACTGCGCCTATCCCGCATTTGTGGAAATTTGCGGGCACGCCGGATTTGACTTTGCCATTATAGACATGGAACACAGCCCTTTGCACACACTGGTTGCTGAAGACCTCTGTCGTGCGGCAGATTGCGTGGGCATAGCACCAGTGATCCGCGTTCGCAAAAACGATCCACCTCAAATTCAACGTGCCCTGGACATTGGCAGCGCGGGTGTACAAGTTCCTCAAATTGAAACTAAGGAAGATGCCGAAGCTGTTGTTCGCAGCGCTAAATACAGCCCCCTCGGTTCGCGGGGTCTTTCTTTCAACACACGCGCTGGTTTGTACACCGCCGCCGGGACGCAGATCTCAGATAAGCTGAACGAGGAATCTCTTGTTGTCATTCACGTTGAAGGCAAACGAGGCGTGGAGAACATTGAAGAAATAGTCAGCGTGCCTCACATTGACGTTATCTTTCTTGGCCCTTACGATTTATCCCAGTCGCTAGGCATTCCCGGACAAGTGCGAGATGCTCGTGTAGTTGAACTGATGGAGAAATGCGTTACCGCTATCCGCAACGCTGGGAAAGTCGCCGGTACATTTGCCGACAATCCTGAAGCTGCGAAGCTGTGGATTAAAGCTGGGGTGCAGTATGTTGGGCTTGGTGTAGATGTTGCCATTTTCTTGCGGGCGTGCCAAGCCTTAGTGAAAGCAGTGCGTGAAAGCTAGGGGCTAGGGGTTAGGGGCTAGGGATTAGGGGAAAGAGGGAGAGGGAAGAGGAATTTTGACTTTTGACTTTTAGCTCCCCCACTCCCCCACTCCCCTGCTGTGGTGTACTAGAAACGCAGTTTCTAGTCCCGCAGCCTTATTGAGTTTTTTGGAAACCTTTATCATAACTTTGCATTTTTTGTAGTTTATTTAACTACAGTTTACAAAAATTTGTTTTATACTTGGGCTATAGACCTCTTAAGAAGAATTTTTTAAGGGGATCAAAGCATAAGGAGTAAAAAAAAATGCAAACTTTATTGGGGTCTACAGAATCCCCATATGCTATTAGCTTTGCTTTAGAGAAAATCGACTCTATCAAACTAGAGGGATTTAAACTATTCTTTAGAGACCTTCCAGTCGATCCTTTTATAAAAGGTAAGTATCGCTTCCGGAGACTATCTCGATTCAAAGTAGTTGGGAATGAATTAATCAAACAACCTCACGGTTACTTGTTCCAAAGCAAGCAATACAATCCTTTGGTAGGCGATGTCAAGCGAGAGTTTGCGGAATTAGATGATGCACTTGCAGAACTGGATGAGTTTAAAAAACTTGTTTTGGAATTCAGAGATTACTGCAAGCTTAGTTCTGGTGTTGAAATAGGTATTCATCAAATCCGAACAACTTGTTCGCCAAATAACTTCGGCAACCCGGCACCCGAAGGTATACACAGAGACGGTTGCGATTTTATCGGTATTTTCTCCGTAGATAGAGAAAATATAGAAGGCGGCGAAACGCATTTATATGTGGCGAAAAAGGAAAAGCCTGTTTTTAAGAAAGTTCTTCATCCAGGAGAACTGTTGCTGCTGAACGATCGCGACTTTTTCCATTTTACCACTCCCATTAAACCGACAACGGTGGGAGAGGGAACAAGAGACGTTTTTGTCCTTACTTACCCCAGTTTACTTCACGACTTCATTTAAAAGTAGGGTGGGCAATGCCCACCTTACCAAGTTTTCGTAAAAATACACTAGAGTTAATATTTTAAAACGATCGCTGCCCAAGAAAAGCCTGTGGCGCTATTTGCCAATACTACAATATTTCCGCTTTTTACTAAATTTTGTTCTAAAGTTTTTGCCAAACCGAATAAAGTATCGGCAGCACCCATATGTCCGTATTCTGATAAAGAAACAAAAGTATTTTTCTCTGTCAAACCAAGAGACTGGAGAATACTGTTAGAAACTTTTTTCTTGACTTGGTTTGTAAATATAAAATTTATATCTTTTGAAGAATAACCGCTTTTATGTAAAGCAGTTTTTATGACTTCTAAATAGTTATTTAAATAAATTTCAGAGAAAATCTTTTCTAGTGTCTTGGGATGCTTTACAGTTAAATAGTTCAAATTGCGATCGTACTCATCTTTACAGTCGAAAAACTTGGTTCCGCCTCCTTCAACCTTGACATAATCGGCTAATTTGCCGTTAGTAATGCCATGATAGGCTAATATTTGATTGGTAGTTTCGCCTTTTTTTAAAACTGCTGCTGCTGCACCGTCAGCCATAATAAATGTTGATAGGCAATCTTTATCGGCATAATTAAGAAGTACAGATAATTTATCGCTACAGACTACCAGCGCGTAATGAGCATCGGGATTGGCAAGCAACATATTACTGCAAATATGAAGCCCCAGATTTCCACCATTACAAAAGTTCCTCACTTCAAAGGCAAAAGCATTTGTAGCACCAATTTTATCTTGAACCTTAGCCGCAGGAGACCAAAAACTGTAATCGTAGTGACCTGCACCGCAAAAAGCGATAAAGTTAATTTCTTGAGGAAGAATTTTTGCTTGTTCGATCGCATTTAAGGCCGCCTTAACCCCCATATCGCTGGGATGCTCGTCCACTTCTGCGATATGTTTTTGGTGCATTCCGATTTTTTCTATAAAAACGGATACTGGAAAATTTGACAGCTGAGCTATTTCCTCGCTGGTTAAAACCCGCGAGGGAATATAGTATCCTATGGCTGCAATTCCAACTGTGTCTGTTTGGTTATTCACCTGCTTAATTCCGAGAGTGGAAGCTCCTCCCCTTTCCTAATGGGGATTGTCTCACTTCATTTAGTTTAGCTGGTGTTTTATCTTGTATCTGCGCTTTGCTTTTACTCTAGTGCGATAAATTTAAAATTTTGTTACATAATTTGCAAAATATAGCTAATATGTGATATGTAAAGCCGATAATTTTAGTCGGGTTTTAATTAAACAAAAGCGAGTAGGGTGGGCAGTGCCCACCCTACAAATCAATTGGCAGAAACGGTTAAGCTGCCCGGTTGACGGGGATTGCCCTGTAGGACTAAACCGCGCCGATTAGCGGCTATATGACGCAATATCTTGTAAATTGCTTCTATTTCGTCGGTTGCACCTGCTTTTTCAGCTAACTGGGTCAGAGAGATGGGTGCTGATTCCTGCTTGAGTACCTGCATCACTCGTTGCTGTAAGTCTAGAATGGCAGCAGCAGCTTTTTTACCGGCTTCTACCCCTGGTTGGTGGTAAGCGTTGATGTTGACTAAGAAACCGTACAAACCGACGGCGCGATCGTACAGTGCAATTAAAGCACCTACCGTGCGAGCATTCACTTCGGCGATGGTGAGAGTAATAGAATCTCGCTGATTTTCGTAAAGAGCTTTGCGGGTTCCCTGTAAAAAACCGGAGAGGTAATCTCCGGATGTGATTCCAGGTTCTATTTCTAGGGATGACCCTTGACGATCTTCGAGTACTTCAATAAAAGTAGCGAAGAAATTGGGGACACCTTCCCGCAGTTGCTGAACGTAGGCGTGTTGGTCGGTCGAACCTTTGTTGCCGTAGACGGCGATACCTTGATGGACGACATTACCGTTGAGGTCTTTTTCCTTACCCAAGGATTCCATCACTAACTGCTGGAGGTAGCGGCTAAATAGCAGCAGACTGTCTTTGTAAGGCAGCACTACCATATCTTTTTCGCCTTTGCCGTTGCCTGCGAAATACCAGGATAAGGCTAGCAAGGCAGCTGGGTTATTTTTAATTTCGGGTATGCGGGTGGCGTCGTCCATTTCTTTGGCACCGGCAAGCATGGCGCGAATGTCGATTCCCTGTAAGGCGGCGGGAAGTAAGCCTACAGCTGACATTTCCGAGGTGCGTCCTCCTACCCAATCTTCCATCGGGAAGGTTGCCAACCACCCTTCCGATCGCGCTTGTTTGTCTAGATTACTGCCCACACCGGTGATGGCGACGGCGTACTGGGAAAAGTCGAGATTCTTGGCAGCGTAGGCTGTTTTGACTTCGATCGTGCCGTTGCGGGGTTCTGGGGTTCCTCCCGATTTGGAGATCGACAGTACCATAGTGCTGCCGAGTCGGTCTTTCAACTTGGTGAGGATGCGATCGATTCCCGCCGGATCGCTGTTATCGATAAAGTGAATTCGCAGGGGTGGAAAATCTGGGGCCAAGGCTTCGGCGACGAATTGAGGGCCAAGTGCCGAACCGCCGATGCCGATCGAAATAATATCGGTAAATAGAGGAACGGATGGGGGATGAATGTCGCCGTTGTGAACTTTGCGGGCAAAACTTTCGATTTTGTCGATCGTTTCGACAATATCTTGTTTGATTTGCGGTGTTGGGGCAAGACCCGGGTTTCGCAGCCAGTAGTGTCCCACCATACGGTTTTCGTCGGGGTTGGCGATCGCACCTCCCTCCAAAGCCGCTATATCCTGAAAAGCCTTCTCAAACTTGGGCTGCATTGCCTCGACGAAGGCGTCGTCAAACCGCATCCGACTGACATCGAGGTAAAATTCGAGTCCCTTATGATAATATAGCCAGTCTTGGTAGCGTTGCCAGAGTGCAGCTGCGTCCATAGCAAATACCATCGTAAATTCTTTTTTTCCATCAACAGTTTAAGGGGATTGGGGATTGGCGATGCCGAAGGAAATAGGAAAGATAAAAATTTCTACAGATCTGCCCACTCCTGAGTCCCCCTCCCCTATACCTTATATGTCCGGTTTGGGGAGAACGCGCAGGAATTTAACGATATGGCCGGTCAATTCCACGGCTATTATGTAGTTGTCTACCGTAAATCGATAGAAAATGCCCTCTGAATCGAGGCGTTTTAGCTCTGGCAAGTCTTTAATGTGATTAATATGTTTAAATTTTTCAAAGACCATATCGTAGACCTGCTCGCGAGCTGCGAATTCTAAGTTTTTGAGATCGATTATAAAGGATCTGGCGTAACGTACATCTAGGGACACGGGTCATTTACTCTAACTGCAAACTGTGGATGATTTGCCAATACCTCAGTACTTACGTAAAGATGCCCCTGGCCAATTAAAATAAGGGTTGTTGCAACGAGCATACCCTTGAAATTTTGTAAATAGCACGTAAGTCCAACTCTATCCAAAGCTGAAGAAAATTTATGGCAAGCGCAACACTCGCACAGCTTCTTCGTAATTCATGGTATCACCAGGCTGAACCTGACGCTTGGCTTCGTTAATTGCTTTAATCGTATAAAGATCGCAATAAACTTGCTGTAGCACACGCCAAGCAGTTTCTAGGTCTTCATCAGCTAATTGCTCGATTAATCCAGATAGTTGGTAAGTTAAGCGGTGCAGTCTACTTTTGAGAACATTCATATATACAAACCTGGTAATATTGTTTGAGAAATTGGGCATAAGAATATAATTTCACATGATTAGAATTTATTTAGATAATTTGGAAAATAGAGAAGGTAAAGGCGAGCAAGTATTAAGGCACCTTATCTGTGCCGCTGCTACCTGGTAGGCAAAAGAATTATAATTCTATAGTTTATAGAAAGTAGGATTCTGTGTTGATGGAAAATCCACACACAAAGAAAATTCCTTGTCGATACTGACTTCTACCGGTCTAGGGTAAAATGCGTTAGCGTAGTCTGCTTACGAAGGCGGATTCTCCCAAGAGATTTTTTTGGGTTGATGAGGCATTATCCTGTTTTGCCATTGTATCTCTGAAAGTCTGCATGGATATCTCACCTGGTTATCTAGTTTCCCTGACGATTTTTGCGGCGATATATGCCCTGTTCGGCTTGGGGCTGAATTTACAGTGGGGCTTCACGGGTTTGATTAATTTTGGCCACGTCGCTTTTATGACGCTGGGAGCCTATACCACGGTATTGTTAAGCTTGCAGGGAGTGCCTTTGTTGGTTGCGCCGATCGCAGGTGCGGCTTTGGCGGCATTGTTGGGGCTATTGATGGGTATATCAACGCTGAGATTGCGAGAAGATTACCTGGCGATTGTGACGATCGGCGTCTCGGAAGTGATTCGGCTGATTGTGAATAATGAGGATTTGCCGATCGGCAAGGAATGGCGATCGGGAGTATTTGGGATACAAGGTTTTCCGTTACCCCTGGATACGTGGAATCCGAATTTGTTGATGAAGTTGCTGGCGATTGCTTTACTGACGGCGATCGCAGCTTTGGCACTTTGGCAGCTGTGGCGGTGGATCGACAAAGAGTGGCGACAAGGAAAGTCACGAGGCGTAACCCCTATCGGTTCTCTATCGCTGGGAATTGCAGGTGCGATTTTAGGCTTGGTAGCTTACGTTGCTGAGGCGATCGCACTGTATAACTACACTTACAAGGCTGGTTTAATGCTGCTCGTCCTGGTAGTGCTGACCCTGATATTCTGGGGATTGGGACGATTGGTAAACTCGCCTTGGGGTAGAGTTCTCAAAGCTATCCGCGAAGATGAAGAAGTTGCCAAGGCGCTGGGAAAAAATGTTTTTTGGTACAAGCTACAATCTTTGATGCTGGGAGGCGCGATCTCCGGTATTGCGGGTGCTTTCTACGCTTGGCAGCTAGCGACAGTTTACCCGGATAGTTTCCAGCCGCAGATTACTTTTGATGCGTGGACGATCGTCATTCTGGGCGGGGCGGGTAACAATGTGGGCACTTTGCTGGGAGCGATTATTTTTTGGACTTACTATGAAGTAACTCGTTTTGTGCTACCCGGAATTCTGCCTCTGGATGATGCGCGTTTAGGTGCTTTTCGCATTATGGTCATCGGTTTGTTGCTGATCGTGCTGATGATGATGCGACCGCAAGGTATCTTAGGCAAAAAGGAGGAACTAACTCTTGGCAGATAATGAGGAAATCTTGACACAGGTGGAAGACCAAAAACGACAGCCCCACCCTGCCAAAGCGCCTATACTTGCTGCTAGCGGACTTGTGAAGAGTTTTGGCGGTCTCACAGCTGTGGACAATGCGACGATCGAAGTCGGGCAAGGTAGCATCACAGGGTTAATTGGGCCGAATGGTGCGGGTAAAACTACTCTGTTTAACTTGCTTTCTAATTTTATTCGTCCCGATCGCGGGCGGGTAATTTTTGATGGCGAACCAATTCAACAGTTGCAGCCGCATCAAATTGCCCAAATGGGTATGGTTCGCACTTTTCAGGTGGCGCGGGTGTTATCCCGACTGTCAGTGATGGAAAATATGCTCTTGGGGGCGCAAAAGCAAACTGGTGAAAATTTCTGGAATGTTTGGTTGCAAGCTAAGCAGGTAATTGACGAGGAAAAACAGCTGCGGGAACGGGCGATGAGGATTCTGGAGTCGGTGGGATTGGTTCACATGGCTGGCGCTTATGCGGGTGCGCTGTCTGGGGGACAGCGCAAGCTGCTGGAAATGGGGCGGGCGTTGATGACCGATCCCAAGTTGATTTTGTTGGACGAACCGGCAGCTGGGGTAAACCCGACGCTGATCGATCAAATTTGCGATCGCATCTTAATGTGGAATCGCGAGGGCATGAGTTTTTTGATTATCGAACACAATATGGATGTGATTATGTCCCTGTGCGATCGCGTCTGGGTATTAGCTGAAGGTCGTAACCTTGCTGATGGAACTCCTGCTGAAATTCAGAAAAACGCGCAAGTTTTAGAAGCTTATTTGGGGCAGTGATGGCGATCGATTTGAGGATATATTTACATCGTCGATCCGCTCTCAATATATAGCGAAACCAGCTTCACCCCAACTTATAGAATATCAAAAGCTTTCCACAACATGAAAATCTGCAAGCAAAAATTATGAGTACGAATGCCGAAAACGTTCAACGCGAAAGAATTGAAGCTGCCAAAATTATCGAAGCCTCCAGTAACTCTTTGCGAATGCAGCTTTATGTTGTCACTTCAATTGCTCAAAATATGGAGCTAGTTAAACAAAATATACCAGATCATCTCACTTATCTCAAAGATCTAGAAAATCAAAATGTCCTTTTTGGCGCTGGGCCAATGTGGACAGATGACGGTCAGTTTTTTGAGGGAGATGGTTTGATGATCTTGCGAGCAAATTCTCCCGAACACGCACGGGAAATCGCCGCAGCCGATCCGATGCACACTAGCGATGCCCGTACTTTTACTGTCCGCCCGTGGTTACTCAATGACGGCAGTATCACGATTCGGATCACGCTCTCGGAACCGCAAAGGGCTGTGCTGTAAGTTCTACAAACAATATCATATAAAATCCAGTTTTATACCCACTTTTTAATTGTTGGGATAAACCTTGTAGATTGGGCATTTGGGGCTGCAATGCTTTAAAAGCACCCCCAGATACCCAGCCTGTAGAGACGTTTCATGAAACGTCTCTACGTGATTTATATTTGTGCTTTTGTCAAGTCGTAATATTACTATATTTGAAATAGTTCGACAAAAATTATATATAGCAACCGCCAAGGCGGTTAGGACATTCTTAGTTCCTGAAACCCTTGATTTGACGAGCTTCTTCCCCGACGCACTAGCCCCGACGCCCTAGTCCCTAGCTATATTTAGCAGCAGTACAAACACGTAAGTAATTGCCGTAAGTTAAAATCGCAAGAGACTCTAACGTGAAGAAAAAGTCCTGCTAGGCTTTATACATCAGGATTTCACTAACCCAGAGATGTCCCCAGGTGCGAGGATAAACAATGCCGAAATTTTTTTGGGAAAATTTACCATTTGGTTCTGCTGCATTCATCAATGTTCTACTAATTGCCAGCTTTATGCAGGTAACAGAATCTCTAGCAGATGCGAGTAAAGGTTTTAGTCCTTATTCATCCTCTTTCTCTGGGGGGGATGAAGAGGATGAAGCGACTGATTTTTTAGAATCTGTCACGGATTGGGGAAAAAGCGATCGTACCGCTTTCTCAAGGGAAGCGAATTTTGACGTGCGATCGGCTAACGAAAAAGAGGGTATAGCAAACGAGAGTTTTGCTTGGCTTTCAGAGGTACAACCAACTGATTGGGCATTTCAGGCGCTGGTATCTCTGGTAGAACGATACCATCTTTTTCACATTTATCGGCAGCACAGCTATGGGGGCGATCGAGTTTTAAATAGATATGAATTTGCAGTTCGCTTAAATACCTGTTTGGAAAACATTCAAGAACTAATTGCCTTAAACGCTTGCGAAGTACCTAGAGAAGATTTGAAGATAGTGCAGCGATTGCGGCAAGAATTTGCAGCGGAACTTGCTATTTTGTACGGCGGAATAGACACCTTAGAAGCACGCACTACCAAGTTAGAAGCCCAGCATTTTTCTAGAACCGCAAAGTTCAATTGTGAGGCTACATCAAATCTAGATGATAGTTGCGATATCGAGGTTTCTCTTCTTAACAAGATGTTTTTTGATTATCGGTATATCCAAGTCCCGCAAAGCCTGAAAATTTATGGGGAAGCCCGCCCAATCGATAAGATTTACATTCGCGATCGCATTAAATTTTTCTTAGATTTTGCCCCTGAAGCTATTTCTAAGTTTCTAGCTTACAGCAATTCCAGCCAAATGTACGCGAATTCCTATTCGCCTTGGAGTGGTATCGATACTTTTTATGAAAGCTGAAAACTCGGAAAAGTTACGATCTATGCTTCTCCCGGATTAACCAGTCCCTAAAACTAAGGTTTTCACTAATACGGGAGAGGTTTTATTATCCATTGAAATTCATAGATTTTCTCATGGCGATCGCACTTTTTATTTGTTCTAAAACATTCCCAGAATTGGTGAGCAATTCCTGTTCTGTAAAGTGTAAAGTGAGAAAACCTCTGATATTTTGTTGCATCAATTTACATTTAAATTTTAGTTCATCAGAACTATCCCATCTTTCTCCTCGTATATAATTTTCATCTCTACAATAGACTATTATTTTATAAGCTTCAAATTGTAAGACTGTGCAACTTGCCAGGTTATTTTTCGGTGTATATCTTCCCACTTGAGGAACGGGGAAATTTTGCCGTTCCATAGCATTTAAAAGACCTATAATTATCGGAGAAATTTCTGATGGTAAGGTTAAATTTGGCCATACGTCCTGAAATTCAAAATTTGTTATTGATATTGCGTTAGGTTGTAATAATACAGGTAAATCTGTATTGGCATTATCTACTTTTGGAGTTTTTGGTATATCCGGCTCTATGATTGTTCTGGAGGAAATTGTGTTGATATCCCGTTCTATTGCTTCCTTGCTTTCTAACTTGGCAATAATGAAATTACTAATTGATTCTTCTATAGCAGTAAACTTTTCAAAAAAAACTTCACTTTTAGGAGTTAATTCTTGAAACATTTCCTTAATTTGCTTAAAATTGTCTTTAAGTTTTCCTAAAGAACCCAGATGATTTTGATAAACAGAAATTTTATCTTTTAATTCCTGGATATCGCGCCCATATATAAGCTGGCTTTCTTCCAGTAATTGCCGTAATTTAGTAGCTTCTTCTCTCGCGATCTCAGCTTCGGTACTGAGTCTTACTTTTTCGTCATCTCCGTAGGGTACCGGATCGATCCCATAAACGCTTACTATTTGTAAATTTCGCCATGCAGAGCTAGCCCTATTTCCAACAGCACTCATTCCTTTGGTTAAATAAAGAATAAATGTTGAAAACGAAGCTCCGATCATAAAAGATGTGACTAAATTCAACAGGATGTTAAAATCTCTAGACTGGTTACTTTCTAAAAAAGCGAGAGCTGTCAGAAAAAGATCTGCTAGAAATACTACCCATATAGTCGAAAAATTTTTACCTATGACAGGTAAGATAAGTTTTAACTTTTCGTTTAAGATATTTGACTCATCTATCAAAACAGTTATAGGTAGAGTTGCCGTAGCAATAAAACCGAGTAAGTTGTTAGTAGGAATTCCGAATACTTTAGCTCTGTCTGGAATGTTAAATGTTGTTTTAAAAAAGTTATCGAGAATAGCAAACTGGGCAAAGCTAAAGAAAACTAGCACTAACAATACTAAACAAAGTAGAATTATCCACAATCTGGTTTCATCCCGGTATTTCTTTTCAAGCCTTGGTATCCTAGAAACAGGTTGGCTCTCTTTACTCATAAAATATCGATGGGTACAGCTTTAGGGTAAGGTAGGAGTGGGTTTAATCTGACAATTTCTGGTGGGCTTGGTTGCTAAACTCACCCTTATTTGTCAGAATTAGTATTACACTTATTTGGTTCTGTCGGATCGACTAGATCTTGGGGAACGGCACAGTAACCAGATTGCGGGCTGGCTTGATATCCTTGAGCGTCTAGCTGAACCATGTTCTGTTCAAGCTCTCTATTGTAGTGTACTCCTCCCATCTTGTCTATATCGTTAAGCTCGCTAGCAAGGCTGGGAGAAACTTCTTTACCTGGGTAAAAGATATCGCTACTTTCTGGATTATCCTCTTCTACCGATCGCAAAACTTCAGTTAATTCTGGATTCCCCCGTAGAGCTTGTTTATAAAATCCTCCTACCCGATTCCATGTGTAGGGTTTAACCCATATTTCGGGATTTTTTTCAATTAATTCAAATGGAATCGAAACTATAAAAATTATTTTTTCAAGTTCGTCAGAATAAATATCTAAATTTTTTTCAAAGCTTAAGTGAAGAACTTGTTCTTCGTTTTCAATGCTCCACTTCCAAGCCAAGCAAGTATCGTACTTTGTATAAACCCACTGCCCTGCTATTTGGTCGATACGTCCAACAAAAAATCGGTTGCTTTTATTAGAAACACTAATTATTGTAGTAATCTTTGGAGCGGACTGATTTCCTTTAAAGGTGATGGGTTTTCCAGTTTCGCTTTTGAGGTTATCTGGAACTGATAAAAATATTTTTTTAGGTGGACAAGTTCGGTCATTAAAAATTTTATTGTAAATACGCTTTTTTGATTGTACGCTGATGGCTTCTCCACTCGTCACTTGGAACTCGCAAGGATGGCTGCGTAATTTTACGCCTAAAAAAATTACGCTAAAAAATGCTATAATTGCTAGGATTTTGGATATAGTTTTCATAATAATATCTAGCAATGCGATCGCGTTCTGAATTGCCTCTATGGTAGCGCGATCGCTGTCCGCTATTGCGCGGAGAGGGAAGCTTTTTTTCAAAAAAGCTTTTACCAATTTGGCCGCCAGCGCTAAAGCAACCTCTGCCTTTCCTTTTCACCTTTGCGCTCTTCTATACTATGCCGTGGTAAAATACTACAGCTTTGGCTCGGTTCTGGGTAACTACCCAACCTCGCCCTATACCATTTTTAATTTTTCCAGATGGTGGTCTGAGCCCGTGGAATATCGATCGCAAGTGGAACAAATAGTAAATACACTCAAAAAAGACCTACCGACGCTTTTTGAGAAAGACATCTCCTACGATATTTATAGCCAAGATATCTACTTTCAAGACCCCGTTAACAAATTTAAAGGAAAATTTAATTATCGCATTATTTTTTGGACGCTCCGATTTCACGCGAAACTATTTTTTACGGAAATATACTTCGATCTCCATGACGTGAATCAGACAGAGCCGGACATCATTTTGGCCAATTGGACTGTGCGCGGCATTTTGCGTCTTCCCTGGAAAGCTCGCATATTTTTCAATGGCTACTCTACTTACAAACTCAACAAAGATGTTTTGATATACGAGCATATTGACACCTGGGATCGCCCTCCTAGCGAAATTTTGAAACAGTTCATTCGCAAGGGAGGAGAAAGCTAGCGCCGCTATGCAGAAGTAAAAAATCAAAATTTAACATTCAAAATTTAAAATTCAAAAATATTTTGAATGTCAGGCATTCAGCTACTTTCGGCTTGCTGGATTAGAGCCAGTGCAAATAAATTAAGAACTATAATCGGCAAGGAATTCTCGCATATACTGATTTACAATTTCGGGTCTGTCTTGCTGTACCCAGTGGCTACAGTTGGGGATGTACTTAATTTGAAAATCTCTGACATAAGCTTCTGTACCATAGGTGAGTTCTTTGCCAAGGGCTGTATCGTTTTCTCCCCAAATCATCAGTGTAGGAACTTCCAGTATTTGCCAGACTTTTTTGAGCGATACCTGCCGAAAAATATTGCGATAGTAGCTCAACATCGCTGCGATCGCACCGGGTTTGGCAGCGGCAGTTCTGTATGCTTTGATATCGGTTGGCGCGAAGTTGTTTTTGTTAAAAGCCGTTTTAATAAAAACTGATTTAATTGCTTTATAATCGGATAAATGCAAAACAAATTCCGGTAGGAAAGGTAACTGAAAAAAGAAGATATACCAGCTACGCAACAACTGTTGGGGATTTATAAAAGCCCGGTCAAATTTGGCAGGATGAGGTACATTCATAATAATCAATCGCTCTACCATTTCCGGATAAGTGTAGGCAAAATTCCAAGCGATCGCAGCACCCCAGTCATGCCCTACAAGCACGCATTTTTGGTAACCTAATGTCTCGATCGCACCCTTAACATCTTTGATAAATTCATCCATCACATAAGCAGATTTATTTGTCGGCTTATCGCTGTCATTGTATCCGCGTAAATCAAGGGCGACAACCTTAAAATCCTCAGAAAATTCTGGAATTTGATATCGCCAAGAATACCAAAATTCAGGAAATCCATGTAGCATCAGCATCAGGGAACCTTCTCCCTGAGTTACGCAGTGCAGTTTTATGCCATTAGTAGTAATATAATTGTGCTGCCAGGAATTTTCTATAACAGACATCGATATTTCCTAAATAAATGGTAGGATGGGCAATGCCAACCGTCGAGAATGAAAAAAGGTAACAGGCATTTTGGTGGGCATTGCCCACCCTACGTTAAATTACAACCAGCGATTTATCGCCACCAGTATCGCTGACCTTGCCAAAAAATGCCAATGGGAAGACCCATCAACTGATTTGGATTTTGTTTGAAATTCATGAGAATGGCTGGTAGAGGGAAGAGTAACTTGAAAGCAATAACTAAGGCTACACAGGGAATTAACGCCCACAAAACACCGGCATTGATTCTGACTTGCGGATAAAATCGTTCAAGTAAGTAAACTGCGAGTACACCCACGCAAGCAGCGACGAGAAAATTCATGAATACACCAGTAGAACCTGAATATATAAAATTTAGCGTTGTTTCGACTATAGAAGAGTATTTCAGCCCTAAACCTACTAGCAACTCTACAATGACAACAATAAGTGTGGTGAGGACAGAAACTTGTAATAAAGATGACCAAGGCAGGAGTTTTAAGCTACTCAGAGGATCTCGCATATTGTTTCCAGCTATGAGATTGATTTAATTTTATCTTGACTGGCGCGTTTCCAGTAGCGCCAGTCTATGATTGCGGTACTTTTTGGAATACTCTTCTTGTCTGAGGTCTGGCTAGTTTAGCTTTGTCTGATGGGAATTTCAATCGCAAACTCCGCCCCTTTACCGGGTGTTGAAATGCAGTTTAGCTGGCCACCATGTTTTTCCACTACAATTTGATAGCTAATAGACAACCCCAAACCTGTGCCTTTACCTACTGGTTTAGTTGTAAAGAAAGGATCGAATAGTTTTTGACGCACTTCTTCTGTCATGCCGGGGCCATTGTCAGCAATGCTAATTGCGATCTGAGTGGAGTTGATTTTTTCAGTGCGAATCCGAATCTGGGGATTTTGGATTCGAGGTTTATCTGCTGCTGCTTTGCTTTTGGAATCGTCTGTTTGTTCGATGGCATCGATCGCATTAGTTAAGAGATTCATAAATACTTGGTTCAGCAACCCAGCGTAACACTCCACCAGGGGCAGTTCGCCATATTCTTTAATAACTTGAATGGGTGGACGATCTGGCTTAGCTTTTAATCTACTCTGCAAAATCAGTAGGGTGCTATCAATTCCTTCGTGAATGTTTACAAGTTTCTTTTCGGCTTCGTGCAGGCGAGAAAAGTTTCTTAAAGTAAGAACTATTTCCCGGATGCGTTCGGCACCTAACTTCATTGAAGTAAGCAGTTTGGCTAAATCTTCTATGAGAAAATCTAGTTCGATCGCTTGTAATTTTTGCTGAATTTCCGGCACGGGATGGGCATAGTGCTGTTGGTAAAGATGTACGAGAGCGAGTAAATCTTGGCAGTATTGATGAGCGTAATTGATATTGCCGTAAATAAAATTGATGGGATTGTTTATTTCATGAGCGACCCCCGCGATTAGCTGCCCTAAACTGGACATTTTTTCAGTTTGAATCAGTTGAGTTTGGGTTTGTTGCAGTTTTTGTAAAGCGAGTTCGAGTTGCTGGGATTTCTGTTTTTCCCTCTCTTCACTCTGCCGCAAAGCTTCTTCAGCTAGTTTGCGATCGGCAATTTCATTTTGCAATTCTTCATTAGTTTGGCTTAGCTGAGCCGTGCGCTCATTCACTCTATTTTCTAATTCTTCATTAGCTTCCTTTAGTGCTTTTTCTGCTCGATAACGCTGCCCGTCTATACTCCCAAGTTCTTTGGCATTCCACCAAATTAAAACCGCAAAAACGACAACATTCAATACCCCCAACAGGGATATTGCCATTTCAGCAGTGTAGACATTTGAGCGGTAGCCGGATAATATTAACCACCCCACAATTGGCGGAATAGCGATCGCAGTAGGGTACAAACGTCTAGCCATAATCCCGCCAGCATTATTGCTAGAGACAACAGCTATCAATCCTCTGCCCGGACGGGCAAACAAAATGCCGAAACATAGCAAAATGAATGCTATGGCTGTATGCAATGCCATAGCTGTATAAGCAGAACCTGCTTTGTAAAAGTAGGAATTGCCATAGATATAGCCTAATAAACCCAGGCTGGCAATTAAGAATGCTACTAAAGTAAATGAGTGTGCTAAAATATATTGCGGTATATTTAACAGTAGTAGAGCAGAGCCAAGCAAGAAAAAATTCAGAGCGGTATTGGGTGCCATCCGTCCTGGATATGCAGTGCCAACAGCGCTTGTATTGTCTTTGAAGAAAAGTTCGTCAATGCCAAAATTTAAGTTAAAACTATACTGAATTAATGTCAGCAGACCGATCGAAATAACTAAGCTGGCGCACGCAACAGCGGCGATACGTAAGTGGGGTAGCCTGGGGATATTTTTCAGCGCTCTATGCCACAACTGTAGGGACGTGCCACTTAAAATGAAGCAAATAGCTGTGTTGGTTTTCATGCTTACCAGTCCCGGTAATATGCTTTTGAGGATGGCAATATCAAAAATCCAACCAGCAATAACTACACAACCAATTAATAGTACAGTAGTAGCGGCTTTTCTGGAATAAGATTGCATTGCAGGTATTAAAGTAAATTTTTTATACAATTTTAGTGTTGGCTGGGACAGTTCCATATTCTAGCTCTCAAAAGGTTGCCCTTCTCTATTTAACAATAAAATCTGAAAAGTCTATGTTTCAAATTTTACAACATTCCAGTCAAAACAAAAGTGGTACGAGCAAATAGGCTGCCATACTATTTCCTCAAGATCTGCTGTCTCATCCATCAGAAAAGTTACTGTTCCTATTTTAAGTAAGAATTTATACTTTTTTTATTCCCGGATTTTAGCAATTGGAGTGAAAAGGATAACCAAAAAGCTAAAAAGTCAGTGCTGGGCTTGACCTGGACTGCTATACGAGAAAATCAGCTGAAGTGACTGTTATTACTTGTCCTTTTTTCGTTATTTTCCTACCTTTCCTACTTTTCCTACTTTTTTATATTGCCATCGGATTTGATTAATAAAAATTATTATTTCCAAGTTAAGATTGACATTGGAAAGACGGTAAAGTATAAATATTGTTTAGTAGAAAATTTTTGCTGATAAAAATAAATAAAAATCGTTGGGATATTATGACAAGTTTGGAGCATAAATTAGGAACAGTAACCTGACGCGATAGAAGCGCAATAATTGGCGATCGCGACGCAATTAAGCAATGACCGATTGTCGGTCGCTATTCAATTTCAAATTCTAGGAGAGAATGAAAAAATGAAACGTTTGATCGTTTGCTGTGATGGAACTTGGCAACAACTAAATAGTAGTTATCCAAGTAATATAGTTAAGCTTGCCCAGGCAGTGAAATCGAGAGGCAGTGACGGGGTTCCGCAGATCGTGTTTTATGACGAGGGAATTGGAGTAGAGAGTAACAAGATTTTGGGCGGAGCCACTGGACTGGGAATCGATCGAAATATACAAGATGCCTATCGTTTTCTTTCTTTCAACTATGAGCGCGGTGATGAAATCTATCTATTTGGGTTCAGTCGCGGTGCTTACACAGTCAGGAGTCTAGCGGGGATGATCTATTGCTCCGGTCTGCTAGATCGCCCTTATGTTACCAGAGCATCGGAAGCTTACGAGCTGTACCGTAACCGAGGTATTAAACCAAAGGATCGGGTAGCAAGGGATTACCGCGAAGAATACGGCGATCGCGTCCCCATCACTTTGCTTGGTTGTTTCGACACCGTGGGAGCGCTCGGTATTCCCGGTCTATCAGCCTTCAGGAAGTTTCACGATCAGTTTAATAAGAGGTACAGATTCCATGACACCACTTTAAATAAGTTGATTCAGAATGCGTTGCACGCTGTGGCGATCGACGAAGTTCGCGAAATCTTTGATGTTACGCCGATGAAGAAAAATCCTGATGCTGAGAGTCAGCAGGTTATTCAAGTTTGGTTTCCAGGTGAGCATGGCTGCGTCGGCGGTGGAACGGAAGAATACAGGGGGTTATCAGATGCCGCCTTACAATGGATGATCGATTCAACCCGTAACCTTGGATTGGGGCTGGAATTCGATATAAGTGCCATTCCCACAGGTATCAATCCGAATTATGAAATTGATTTTAAAAACGATCCTGGGTTCTTCAAATTGGCAGGGGTCAAGCTCCGCGAGGTTGGCGATACTATTGAAGAACTTCATGAAAGCACGATCGAGCGATTGAAAAAACGCCAAGACTATCGGCCTAAGAATCTGCAAAAAGTTCTCTCCAAAGTAATTGAAAATGTAGAAAAATGAAAAAATTATTTCTCAGACACGAACAGAAGAAGACGATCTAATCTACAACAATCAACAGGAAAAGCAATCATGGCAAGAGATACATCTAGAGATGGATTCAGCAACAAAGCATTAGCATATACCTTGACTCATTTCAAGCCAATTTGGGATTTAGTTCAAAGTTACGAGCCTCTGAAACGTAAACTCAACAAATTTTTTCTCAATAGTATCATTTATAAACTGCCGACTCGCCCGCTTCCCTATAGCTTAATGGGCTTAGATCCCAAAATTCCAGGGACAGATCTTCCCAAGAAAACTGATACCTATACCTCTTGGGATTCACTTACAGACAAGACTTATAGTGGGCGACATTTAGAGCCCCAACCAGAATTTAACGAAGAAGGGAATTTACCACCGCTGGACAAAGTAAAGACCTTATTCCAAAAAAGAGACGGAAAAACCATTTATTCGCAAAAATCGACTCTGCTCTTTCCCTATTGGGTGCAGTGGTTTACAGATAGTTTTCTGCGGATCGATCAGCAAAACCGCTTCAAAAATACCTCCAACCATCAGATTGATATGTGTAATGTTTACGGGTTGACCCGCAAACAAACAAATCTGATCAGATCTTTCAAAGACGGTAAATTTAAAACCCAAAAACTCAAGCGCCAAGATGGAGTAGAAGAAGAGTATCCACTCTTTTATTATGCCGATCCCGATCGGGGTATTGTCGATCCTCAATTTGAAGGTCTTTATCAACCAATTAATGATGAGAAAAGACAACCCCCCGACAAGAAAGCCAAGATATTTGCAATGGGAGTTGAACGGGCAAACGTCCAAATTGGCTATGTCATGCTCAACACTTTATGTATCAGGGAGCATAATCGAATTTGTGATGTTTTGTCCAAAAACTATCCAGATTGGGACGATGAGAGGCTCTTCCAAACCGCGAGAAATATTCTCATGGTGATTGTTCTCAATATCATCATGGAAGAGTACATTTTCCACATTACGCCTTATAATTTTAGGTTCTTTGCCGATCCTGAAGCTTTTACCAAGGAAAGTTGGTATCGAGAAAATTGGATGGCGATTGAGTTTAGTTTTGTCTATCGCTGGCATAGTGCGCTTCCTGAAAATTTTATCTATGACGGCAAAGAAACACCCATGTACGATTCCCTCTGGAATAATCAGATGTTAATCGATAAAGGGTTGGGTGCATTGATGGAAGAAACTTGTTCCCAACCAGGCACTAGGATTGGTTTGTTTAACACACCTGATTTTCCGATCGCAGGAACACCCTATACATTTATTGATGCTACCGAACTAGCATCTGTTAAACTCGGACGGCAGGCGCAGTTAGCCAGTTATAACGATTACCGCGAAATATGTGGTTATCCCAGGGTGACTGATTTCAATCAAATTACGGGTGACGAATACGCTCAACAGAAATTAAAAGAGCTGTACGGTCATGTTGATAAGATTGAATTCTTTGTCGGATTGTACGCCGAAGATGTGCGGGAAAATTCAGCAATTCCGCCTTTAGTAGCACGGATAATTGGCATTGATGCTTTCTCCCAAGCTTTAACTAATCCTTTGTTATCGCCTAAAGTCTTCAATAAGGAAACTTTTTCGGAGGTTGGTTGGGAAATTATCCAAAATACCAAAACCGTCTCTGATTTAGTGAATCGGAATGTTCCCCCAAGCGATCCCAAATACAAAGTCTCGTTCAATCTTTAAGTTGTAACTGACAACTAAGACGCAAAGTAGTTAGGGCGCAAACACACTTGCGCCCTCAAAAATGAGCAAGAAAAAGACAAATACTATCTTGCCAATCAGAAAATTCTACAGAACTTGGCTTGAAAAAGTAATCGCCTTCTTTATAACGCTTTGTGTAGAGCCTTTTTTAGCGATTAACCGAAGGTTTTGTGATGAACAAGAAGTTATTTACGGAATATCCCGAACAAGACGAACGCAAATACTACGATCTTCTGATTGAACAAGTCAGGATTCGGATGGATAATCTGTACAAGGATAAAGAGCGGGCGCTGCGAGATACCCATACCAAAAGCCATGCTGCTGTTAAAGGAATTCTCGAAATCTTTGACTTTGATGAGGAAGCGATTAAACGCGAATTGAGCGATCGCACCGCCCTAACTCCTTCCCAGGTTAAAGAGATTTCCATAAAGCAAGGCTTGCTCTCTTCACCCAAACAATATCCTGTTTGGCTGCGATTTGCTAACGGGGCTTTCCAAATAAAAAATGATTACGAGGCGGACACCCGCTCAATGGCAGTGAAAGTGATGGGGGTTGAAGGCGAAAGGCTTGAGCAAAGCTATGAGTCAAAAACCCAGGACATTATTGTTCACAATTCGGTGTTTTTCTTTGTTAAAACCATCCGAGACTACTATGGCTTTTTTTCTGCTGTCGTTGAGTCAAAAGAGGCAACAAAGAAGTGGCTTTTTCAACATCCCAGGCAATTCTTAGCACTCCTCAAGGGTACGAGCGAGGTTCCGAAAAGTTTACTGACACAGCGGTATTGGAGCAGTTCAGCCTCTGCTTTGGGTCTGCCGCCCGATTTCGACCCCGACCAGACGAGTGTCGTTCCGGTGGAATATCCGGCTGTGATTAAGTATGCGTTTACTCCTGTTTCACCCCAGCCACCCCACGATACGATTGCATTTCAGTCTCGACCGGGAATTCCTAAACTTCCTTTTGGCGATCGCGCTAAAGCTCTCGGCTTAGATCCGAATCAGCCGGACAATTACTACCGGGATGATATCATTCAATCCCTTGCGAAACCTGATGCTGAATACTGTTGGGAATTTGGGATTCAGTTCCAAGCCAGCCCAAATATGTCGATCGACGATACCACAATTCCCTGGAAGGAAAGAGAATCACCCTTCTTCACAGTAGGTCGTCTCATCGTCAAGCATCAAATCATTGATTTTGAGAAACAATACGATTTCTGTGAAAACCTGCGATTTTCTCCCTGGAACGGTCTAGCAGTCCATCGTCCGGTTGGTTGCATAAATCGGCTACGCGGTGTTGTTTACCCTGTTGTCGCCAATTATCGTCAAGAAAAACGAGGTATTGCCTACCAAGAACCAACAGGAGCAGAAACATTTTAAGGGAATAATTGTCAGCGACATCATTATAATCCCAAAAGGGAAAGACCAAAAAGAAAAAACTTTCCCTTTTAACTTTTTCAAGCGCAATAAGCAAAGAGTTTAATTGCTGATTTCGCTCTTACATTCCCCATTTAATTTGAGAAAAAATGCGATAGCTATCTCCATCAACAACAGGCCGATCGCCTGTTTTAACATTTTCCATATTAACCAAGTTGTAGCGGACATTTTCCATATAAATAGTTAAGATAATTTTAGAAATTTCTAAAAAATTTATTACCCACTGACATTCTTCTTGGCAATAAGATTCATAGTGCTGGATCGACTTAGCCATACAAACTTCTAAATGAGTGCGGGTTGACGGGCAAATTAGCAGAATTTTGAGTATCAGAATTGCCAACGTAAGAGGATTACCTTGTGAAGCTAACGAAACAAACATCGCCCCAGGCTCTCCATCTCTTTCTGTAGTTAAATATTCAATGACACGATTGCAAGTTTTGAGCAATAAAGAGTTATTCAGCACTTCTTTGTTAGAGCTTGGATAAAGAACTTCAAATTTTTTCCCTAGCTCTGTTTTTAGGGTTTCTACCAATCCTTGGTTGTCTAGATCGAATCCTAAATATTTTAGCAGGCTTTGCTTAAAATCTTTGTAGCAAAGTTCTTGAGTTTGTTGGACAAAAATATTGGCTAAGTTTGCGTAGCTAAACGGGCCGCGTTTTGCTACAACTTTCTTGATTAAACGCAAAGCTTCATCACCGAGCGCGGTTGGGTTTTGGATTCGCTTATAGTTGAACGCCGCAGATTCAGAATGCGCTGTGTACATTGCCAAATCGAACTTGAACTGCTCTTGCAGTTGCTTTGCAAGTCCTTGTGCAGCTTGGCGCTGTTCTGGCAAATTTTTGGAGTTGGCATACTGAGGAGCTAATAAATAAGAAGTGTAGCGATTCTTCCAGTGGTCTTTTTCCCGGTTGTCATATTTAGAGACAAATAATTTCAGTTCTTGGTAATCTTCGCTATTAAGAAAATTGCTGAGCCAAGCTTTGACAGTTTTTCCTATAGGAAATATTATTTTATGGCTGCTTGAAGAATTAGAAAGCAGTTCAATAAGTTCGTGGGCTGGCTTGTATTTCCTTCCGAAAATCCAGTTATTAAGAAGAATATAAATACTGCGTTTCAATGTATTTTTATATTCTAGTTCTTGTTTAGATAAGATAATTTCTTTAAGTGCTTGTTGAATTTCCGAACCAGTTAAATTGGTCGGATTAATAAATAAACGTTCAAATTCAGATAAAACTAACTCAGGTGACCATTTTTTAACAATTTCTAAAAAAAACTGGCAAATTATTTCCTGGGGTGAAGGACGGTTTGGTTCTGAAGGCTGCGTTTGACGAGTGTCCAAGGGGACACGGCTGTATGTTGAAGTCCTGGGAACTGTTGAGTGGTTAGTTGTGACTGGAGGTATAAAGCTTTGGGACGGCATAACCCTGGCGAAAGTTCTTAGTTTTAAATGTAATCTTTTTATATAGACTACCTCGTGATTGGCGACTTTAATAGAGTATGACAGTCGCCCCACGACTTGGTGAGGTAAACTGGGCGATCGCTGTGACCCCAATCACAAGGGGGAGCGACCCCACCCCCGACCGCTACCTGTCTACCGGGAGGCGGATGAAGTTCAATGTCTGTTAAGTGCCGTATATTCAAAGTAAACTATTAGACATCTCCTCCAAAAGAATCTCAAAGGGCAGGCAGGATGCCTACCCCACAAGAATTTTTGGAGATGTCTATTGACAACTGCCACAATGAGGCGATCGCTACCAGTAGTATGGCTAAGAAAACTATACGTCTTCCTATAATTTCCATCCTATTTGTTCTGATTGCAGGTACGGGCGGCTACTGGTTATTTTGGAAAAAATCTGCACCTTCGCCCGAAAGTTTAAGCTTAGCCCAAGAGATACCAACACCAAAGCCAACGCCTCAAATTATCGTTCAACCTCAGCAAGTGAAGGCTTTGCCTGGAGGCTTGGATACGGTGCCAATGTTTAACAGCAATAGTCCGGAATGGTTGAAGACTGAGGGAATTTTACTTTCTACTTTTCCACCCACAGGAAAAGCTACTGCTCTGGCGCACCTCAACTTTCCATTTCAGGGAAGATTTGATATTTTTGTACATCACCAAACTATCAATCCCAAGGATTTGCAGACATATTATTTAGGCGTAATTCTGCATAATCCCGGTTCTCAACCGATTACCGTAGATGTGTTACAAGCGGCAACTTATTTAACTCAAGATTCTCCGTATATTAAACTGCCGTATTATGTGGAAAATACCGATAATAGTGTGTATGCCGGTCCGGGCGATCGCGCTGTACATGATGTACTTCAAGGTAAACGACAAGCAGATTTCCCCGCCAAATTAATTATTCCAGCCCGTCAAAGCGCGATGTTGATGAATCTTCCTATGCCGGTGCGAAATTTTGAAAAGCCGCAAAACGGTCGGTCAGCGTTAATTCGATTGCGTAGTAGCAGTAAGGTTTATGCAGCTAGTTTGGCGATGTTTGCTAAACAAAATCCCGATGGTACGGAACGCGCTCCCACTTTAGCAGAATGGCAAGCACTTTTAGATACAGGTAATTTAGCAGGCCCGCGAGATAAAACTCCCACTCCTCCAAACCAAGTTGGCGGTCAATTGATTTACGGTCGCGTTGCTGGCGTGGCGCAAGGTTCTGTATGGAAAGCGTTGATAGTCGATCGTCCTGACGCAAAAGATTTTACTATTCCCCAGCGCGGTCAAGCTATTTCTTATGCTATCAATACTCTGCGCGGTGGAAAGTTAGGCACGGAGCAAATTCAAACGGCGAAAATGCTGGTGCGCTATCCAGATACAGCTTATGAAGCGCACGGTAATTACGCGATTGAATACAATATTAATTTGCCTCTTTATAACGCTACGAAGGAAACCCAGACTGTTAGTTTAACTTTGGAAACTCCTTTGAAGGAAGACAGGTTGAGTCAAGGGGGATTAATTTTCCAAAATCCCTCTTATGGTTTTCCTTGGTTTAGAGGTAGCGTGCGGTTGCGGTATAAAGATGACTCAGGTCAACAAGTGACTCGCTACGTGCATTTGTGGCAACCAATGGGTGAGGTTTTGCAACCTTTGCTATCCCTCGTAATGCCAGCAGGCGATCGCAGAACTGTGCAATTAGATTTTATTTATCCACCAGATTCGACGCCGCCGCAAGTGCTGACGATTAAAACTGCACAGAATTAACCCCACCCCCAACCCCTCCCCGTTCACGGGGAGGGGGGCCAGAATGCACCGAGGCTCCATCTTTCCATCTCCGCTGGCGGGGAGGGGCGCATTTCTCCCCCATCTCCGCAGGCGGAGAGGGGGGCCGGGGGGGGTGAGGTGGATTAACCCAAAACGAAAACTTTTGCTTCGTATTCAGCTAGAGTGATAACTAAGCGATCGTCTTTCGATTCAACATCATAATTATTCGTCCATTCGTGCCAAGTTCCGTTCGCGGGAAAGTTGGGAATTTCGTAGTTTTCTAGATGTTTATCTGAGAAATTTGCTACAACAACAACCCTCGACCCTTCATCATTCCAACGCACGTAAGCAAATACTTTTGCTTCTGGATTTTCGTGAAAAAATTCGATGTTGGCTGTTTGGAGGGCAGGATTTTGTTTTCGCAGGGTAATTAAACCTTTGAAATACTCAAATAAATTGCGATTGCGGTCATTTTTTAACAAAGACCATTTGAGAGGGTTGCTATGCTCTAAAGTTATGGGAGTGTATTCGCCAAATTCTTCACCCATGCGGATCGTGGGCACTCCAACAGCCGTCATTAAGATCGCAACTCCCAACTTGACACGCCCAAATGCAGCCGCATCGAAAATGTTGCGCTCGCCTAAATTTTCCAACAGGCGCTTTTGGTCGTGATTGCTGATATAATTAATCACCTTTGTAACGCCTTCTGGGTACTCCTGCCGCTTGGGATCTAAAACTTTCTTCAGTTCCTCTTCTAGCTCGAACTTATCGCCAAAAAGATGCGGTATTATAAAATGGAAGAAACTGTCGTGCCAGCAGCCATCCATCGGGCCTTTTGGAGCTACCATATCAACATTTTCTGGAACGTGTTCGCCAATGTTGTAAAAAGGTTTAGATCCCGCTGTCTTTTTCGCTTCTTGAGTTAGCCAATGCAGGAATTCCGGGTTATCCAATTGCTTTAATGCGTCGTAGCGAATGCCGTCAATATGGTATTCTTGAATCCAGAAACGCACCACATCGCCCATAAACTCTTTGGCAGGACAAATATTGCGCTTTTCGTCCCAGTATTCATAGTTAAATTCTGGCCCCCAATAATACTCGTCTTCGGGATGGTGGCGGTCGTGATAGTACCAGTAATCGCGGTCAATTTTTTGTAACGGACATTCTTCTGATGAGTGGTTATAAAGTTGGTCTAAAATAACGCGAATCCCTCTACCGTGGCATTCATCAATTAACCGCTTCAAATCTTCGGTTGAACCGTAGTTAGGTTGTGGGGCAAAGTAGTATTCTGGACTATAACCCCAACTGTAATCCGTGGGATTTTTGTTGACGGGCATTAGTTCGATCGCATTTATCCCTAACTCGCACAAATAATCCAATTTTTCGATAACATCTTTGTATTGTCCGTGTTTGTTTGGGTCATCCTCACCCCCCGAAAAATCCGCAATAAATAGCTCGTAAATAACTAAGTTACTATCCCCAGGCAGCGGTTTATCGTCGTGCTGCCAAACATAAGTATCAACAATCTTTTCACCTTCTTTAATTCGCACTATTCCATTTCCTGTAGCTGGATCGATCGCAGTTACATAGGGGTCATTTACTTCTACCCATTGTTCCTGTTCACCACCAGGAAGCTGGACTCGAAATTTATATTGATAAATGCCATCATCTAATGCAATTTTTGCCCGAAAATAACCGTTATCGTCTTTTTCCATCGAAATTTCTTCCCAATTGGAAAAAGAACCCTTCAGTTTAGCCTCTTTGTGATTGGGAGCTAATAATTTAAATTCAATTAAAGCGGGCATAATACTCCTGTATTAGCAGAAAGTTACACTAAATTATGCTAAGTTTTTAAAACCGCTAATTGCATCTTTCGCTAAGGTGGTTTTTACTTAATCTTTGCCTCTATCTAAAGCAAGATATTTTTTTGGAAAAATTGTGTATTTTAGAATACAAACAGCCTATTCTACTTCCACTCGCCTTGCACAACAAAAGCTGCCCAATAATAAGGTGCTTTCCATTGTTCAGATTGCCACATCTCCAATTGCGCCGCTCGCATTGCCGCTACCGAATTTAACCCTTTTTCTAACATTTGTTGATAAAATCTTTTCATCACTTCCGATGTTGACAAATCGTTGACTTTCCACAAACTCACCGCCACATCTTTTGCACCCGCATACATAAAGCCTCTTGTCAAGCCAATCAGTCCTTCTCCTTTAATATCTTTACCGAGTCCTGTTTCGCAAGCACTGAGGACGACAAGTTCAACGGGTAAGTTGAGGTTGAAAATATCGCCCAAACGCAGAAAACCATCTTCATCTTCGCCTTTTTCATTGACGAGGGATAACACGACACCGGATAATTCTGGTCGGGCGCTGTTGACTAAGCCGTGGGTGGCGAAATGAACGATGCGATACTGGGAAAGGTTGGCATTGGTGGCAGTGGGACGAGAAGCGAGGAAGTCAAAAGCTGAGGTGCGTTGATTTTCGGGGACGAGGGCGAGAATTGCTTCGGCTTCTTTGCGAGTGTATTGGAGGCGATCGAGTATAATACCGATATCAGAAATCGACCTAGTTAATGCAGTAGAATCAGGTGCGTTAGTTTGAGATTCAGAAGCATTTGAGAAACGAGCATCTTTCCGACTAAAAACTGGGTCGGCAATAACGGCGAGAGTTTTTGGTGCGGGAGTACGATTTGCTACGTCTTTTCGCAAGATGGCGATGGTGGAAGCGGAAGGCAGAGTTACTATTTCATTTTGAACTAATAAAGGCGTGTAATAATTCGATGGGTTTGTATCTGCCACTTGTTTTGTATTAAATGATAAGGTTAGGAAATTTGTAGGGGTGAAGCATTCGGGCAACAATTTTTTGGGTAATCCGAGATTAAAATATCCGAATGCTTCACCCTCCGTGTTGTAAACGACGGGCGAATCTGTACAGGCGAAATATTCGGATTGAAAAATTTTGGTCGAGTGACAAGAATTATGAATAAACCCAACTTACAAAGAAATCGCGCAAAAAAACCTTGAATAAGACAAACCCGGTTTCTTCAATAAACCGGGTTTTTATCCTAAACTTCATGCAACTAAAAAACCGCTTTACGCTTCGGGAAAATCGTCGGGGTTCAATTCTTGATTCGACACATCGCTGGGGCTGGATGGCATTACATCAAGTGTTTGTTCTTCTCCTTCGGGAAAATCATCGGGATTCAATTCTGCACTATCCTGCATAGTGTGTTTGATAATTGTGCAGTCAGCGCGATCGCGTTCCTGTTCTCGATCTGTATCTGCTGGCTGTCTTTGGCCGATATTCGCTGGTGCTATCCTCACCGATACCCCACACGTAGCGATTAACACGATAAGCATCCGGCCAATCAGCTTCGATCGCCACAGATGAAAAGCCTTTTTCTTGAATTAACCGCTTGGTGATTTCGGCTCGTTCTCGATAAAATTCGTCAGTGCCGTGGGATGCCTCACCGATGACGACAAAGCGAGCATCACCGATGATATCCATTAATAAATCCCAGTCAGAGGCGTCACCTGTAAGCGGGTGGGCAACCTGACGCACTGCATCGACGAGTTTAGTCTGAGTCGCTTGGGGCATGGCGAAAGCCCTCCTGACAAAATTTGCTGCTCGATCCGATCGCCGCCTTCAACGTAGCTATGAGTTTTTCTGAAAACGTCTATCGAAGGAAAGGGAGTTATGACTTATTGGCCTTTAACTAATTTTTTCTTGATATCCGGCTTAGTTTTCTTGATAATTGCTGTTATTGGGCAAGCTAAGCTGGGTTTTGCCGAAATTAATCCCGGAGGATGCGGGCGCTTGCTCGCTTTCATTATCGGTGTTTCTAGCTTGATAGTGGCTCTTTTCTTAAGTATCTTTCCTGTGGAAACGCTTGAGGCGATCGTCACCTCTTTGGCCCAGCAAATTCAACAAAACCTACCCAATTTGACCCAATTCAAACTTCCGTCCTAAGCTGTCACGCATCTAAATTAGTTATTGAGATTGCAGGGGGGCAGGGGGGCTTTCGGAGCAGGGGAGAGGATTAGAGCTACTTCTTCTGTTTCCCAATCATCAAATTTAAATGCCCAACAGCTTAACTGTGAAAGGCTTTCTGAAAGCCCCTCTCCTGGCAGGGGAGGGGTCTAACGCGGCATTCATTAATAAATCACTTTTATTTATCAAATTCACAAAAAAGAATATTTGCTTTTATCCATGCAGCAAAGTAGATTTAAGTTGTAAGGCAAGGAATGAATTGTAGAAACGTCCTCAATCATCGATTGCCAGGAAACTTTAGTTTTGTTGAGGTGTGCTATGAAACCTGCAAACCACTCTTCCAGCGCTGCGAATACAGAAAAACTTTCCCAACCCCAAACCCTACGGCAACTAAAACAACTGCCACCAAAACCCGATGAAGGAAAATTGACTCGCGGGCAGCGAATTGCCGATGCGATGGCAACTAAAGTGGGTTCTTGGACATTTCTGATCGGGCAAAGTGTGGTTCTGGCAGGGTGGGTGGGTACAAACCTTATGCCCGGAGTTCCCCACTGGGATGAGCAACCATTTATTTTGCTCAACTTAGTATTTTCCTTTGCATCTGCTTATACCGCACCCATCGTCTTGATGAGTCAAAATCGTCAGTCTGATACAGATCGGAAAAATGCAGAGCATGACCGCGAAGTAAATATGAAAACTATGCACGACCTGGAATTGCTGCACGAAAAACTCGATGAGTTGCGTGCAACCCAGCTACAAGAACTGGTACAAATCCTCAAGCAGCAACAGCAATCTCGCGAAGAAATCAAACTTACTGTAGCGCCAGAAAAGGCACCTCAACCTGTTAGCAGTGAAAAATCCGTAAATAGTCCAGCGCCCAGTGTTCTTCTTCCTACAGTCTTTGGTGCTATGGTAGAACCCAATGTCCTTCCTCAAAGCGAATTTGGCGATCTATTTTCCAACAATCAACTCTTCAACCAAAACCAAGCGACGTGGGATAACACAAAACTCTTAATCCGTCCTTATGTTAATGAGAGCAAGCCAAATGCTTAGTCAGATCGCGCCCTGAGAGTCTTAAAGTTAGCCTACTCGCTACATAACTAGGTACAACTCCAAACTCTCATTGCATCTGCATCCATCTCTCCTTTCTCCTTTTTTATGGTGAAAAATTACAGCCTGTTGACTGATTTATGGTTATTCATTATCTTAATAAGAGACACTGGGCGATCCAATATAAATAATATTGAGAGCGATGCAGTTATTTTCTAAGTTCAACAAACAGAATACAGAGAAGCCAAAGCGAAGAAATGAGTCGCGGGTAAGGGAACACTTGGCAAACGAACGCACGTACCTGGCTTGGATGCGGACTGCGATCGCGCTCATGGGATTCGGGGTCGTCATCGTGCGCCTTCGCCCTTTCCACCCACCCATGTTACCTCAGCCCGGTAATGGCTGGAAAATCGGTTTAGTTTTCTCTCTTGTCGGTTTGGTCACAGTTTTGCTTTCCACTCAACACTATTTTGTGGTTCGCCGGGACATTGATGAAGACACCTACGAACCAGCAGACCGTTGGGTAATTCTTTTGAGTATGGCGGTAACGCTCTTGGGGGCTGGAGTAATTTATTTTGTTTTCTCAAGTACTTTAAACCTTAACAGTTTGCTCGTACCTGAATAGTTATTAAAAATTCAACTGCTACTTTCATCTTCACTTTGAGATGGAATGTCAATTCCTAGTGCCTTCTTGCTTTGCTCCAGTTGTTCCCAGAGGTATTTGATTTGTTCGTAAGCATCATCTGGTGGAAGCTTACCTGAAGTTTCTAAGTTGCAGATGTAGCTAATTTTATGAGCAAACTCCTGTAGATTAGCGTTAAATACTAAATGCTGCGGCGTGAACCGACCGCGATAGCGTTTGCGAGGGTAAATAAAGTCTGAACGATCGGGCATTGTCATCTCCTTCTCAGACCTACTACTAGACTATAATCGCTTTTTACCCATCAAAGCAAGTGTTGTTTTTATTTAAATCAATAACTAAAAGTTATTTTACTCTGCTCCAGACTGCACTTGAGCCTGCGGGCAAGCCGAATATTCCCGAGCGAAAATCATTTTCAAAAACATCTGTCCCAGGTAAGGTACATCAGGTCGTATTTATGGTTACTGCACCAAAGTGGGGCAACCAGCGTGGCTTGAGTGCAAGCCACAAAGGCAGAAATTAAATCTTTCTTTAGAAAAAGGGGCTTTCAGAATATTCATAATAAGTATTAAAATACGGTAAATCTATAGAAATACCGGTATTACAGACAAAATCAACGCGGTTCGTGGAGGGATGCAAATACAGAATGAGGTGAGCATTGATGGTGGAGCTGTAGGTTATCCTCTCCATCAAGCAGTAGCAGAAGAATTTGAAAAAGTTAAAGGTAATGCTCAAGTTAGCGTTGCTTCTGCCGCTATCTACTTAGCTGAATATGCTTCGCCCAAGTTGGCAGCTATTTTACGCCCAGCCGTATAATTGCTAGCGGGAGTGCCTACAGTTGTCTACGGTTACTTCGCTCTCTTATTTGTAACTCCAGTTCTACGGGCTTTTCTTCCCTTAGAAATATTTAACGCTTTGAGCGCAGGGCTGATGATGGGAATAATGATAACTCCTACAGTAGGTTCTATTAGCTTAGACGCCATCCAAGCTGTGCCTCGCTCTTTGCGAGAAGGAGCTTACGCAAATTCTAGTTTCCAGTAAGTTATGATTCTTTGAACATAGCAAAGTAAGGTTTTCAAGTAGTTGTATAACTTCAAGGAAAAAAGATGAAACTCTTCCAGTCTGTTTTGATTTTCTTAATACTGTTGGTGAATCTACTGTTCGTTTCACCATCATTCGCCGGACAAAAACAAAAAGCGAATTTGGCCGATAATCCTGATTATATAGAGGTGAATCAAGCTATTGAGAAGCTCTCGGTTTTGAAGAATACGCCTACTCAAGAAGAGGGCTATAACCCAGAAAAAATTGAAAACCAACTCGCTCAGTTAGAGTTCCAAAAATATACTTTGGAGTCGGGAATAACCAGGAGTCAATGTCTAAATCAGACAGGAAAAACTCTAGCTGTATATGGCTCCAACAAAAAAAAGTCCGGCAGTTCTTATGACAGCGAGCTTTACTTTTTAGCTGATGGCCAACAAACGAAAAAGAAGTGGGATTGTGATGGATTTTATATTCCCAACGATCTAACTGCAACAGATTTAAGCGTTAAAGGACAAAACCAACAAACAGCGAGTGGTGTTGCTATCAAAATACCTGATGGCACTCTGGCAGTTATAAGCACAAATCCAGCTACGGGCGCAATTGAATTTAACGTTCCTTTAGCTAAAGTTGTCAAAGCAGGTGAAGTTAACTGGTTTATACCAAATGTGTCGCAGGCATTCCTAGACACACGAGTTCCAAATGCACCCGCTACCAAAATAGCTGAGAAAAATCGGTTAATTCCGGAACAAAATCCGCAGAAAGACGCTGTTGAATCTAAGCAGACGCCAAAAACAGAGCCACAAGCTCAGCCACAAGCTCAGCCGCAAACTCAGCCGCAAACTCAGCCACAAGCAACAGCGCCGAGACCGGGCTTTTACAGCAAATTCTGATAAGTTAAGCCAGACAAGGCTTTAGAGCTTTAAAAACACGAACAGCCAGAGAAGCAAATAAGCGGTTCTCTGGCTGGTTTTATTTTTATCTGCGAACTGGACACCTACTGACGAAATTGTGAGCATTTTTACTTAGAATACGATCAGCCTCGACCGTCTCACTGATTTGTGAAGCTAGGCGATCGTCAGCACCTTGGGAACTGGAAAAAGACTAAGCAGGTTGAAATGAACGTTATCTATCTTCTTATCCGCTCTTCTTGGAGACTTGTAGCGATCGCAGTCTTCACCGGTTTGCTCAGCGGCGCTTGCAGCGCTCGTCTGATCGCCACAATCAATAGTAGCGTCAGTGGCGATCGAACGCAAATCTGGAGTTTTGCCGCACTAGCGCTGGTAGTACTCGTCGCTGGTATGGCTTCCCAACTTTTGTTGATCCGCCTTTCCCAAGGAGTAATATTCGACCTGCAAATACGCTTGAGTCGCAGAATTTTATCTGCATCTTTACGTCACTTGGAACAACTGGGTGCGCCTCGTCTTTTGGCAACACTGACAGAAGATGTGCAAGCGCTTTCCAACACAGTCTTTGTGATTCCCTTTCTCTGCATCGATTTTGCCATAGTAGTTGGCTGTGCGATCTATCTCGGCTGGCTTTCCTGGGTAGCTTTACTGCTGATGCTAGTCTTTATATTTGCAGCTATAGTATCGGTGAAATTCCTGTTAAAAAAAGCCACTTATTTCTTCACTCTTGCTCGCGAAGAACAAGATTTACTTTTTAAACAATTTCGCGCTATCACTGAAGGTATCAAAGAATTAAAGCTGAACCAACAACGCCGCCAAGCATTCTTAACAAACGAACTCCAGCCAGCCGCCAAAGCTGCGCGAGATTACAAAGTTGTCAGCCTAACGATTCTCTCTGTTGCTTCTAATGGAGGTCAAATTCTCTTTTTCATAGCGATCGGGTTGTTGCTTTTTGTGATTCCCAGATTGACAGCAGTTAGTAATCCAGTTCTATCCGGCTATATTCTCACTCTCACTTATTTAATGGGCCCGGTGAAGAATATTATGGATATGCTGCCCAATTTGAGCAGAGCTAGCGTTGCTTTAAGAAAAATTGAGACTTTAGGTTTATCGTTAGCTGCTGAATCCGAATCAATTTCAGAGTCAATTGTTCAGAGCGATTTAAACCAAAGTTGGCAGCACTTAGAATTGCTGGGAGTTACGCACGCTTACCGAGGCGGAGAAAAGGAAGAACACAATTTTATTATCGGGCCGATCGATCTGGCTTTCCAACCAGGAGAACTGGTGTTTTTAGTGGGCGGAAATGGCAGCGGTAAATCGACGTTGGCTAAACTAATTACCGGACTTTACATTCCTGAAGAAGGCGAAATTCGCATCGACGGTAAGCCGATTACCAATCAGAATCGAGAATGGTATCGCCAGTTATTTTCAGTCATATTTTATGATTTTTATCTGTTTGAAACTTTGCTGGGTTTGGACAATGCTGATGTTGAGAGTAAAGTAAAAGATTACTTGATAAAACTGCAAATAGACCATAAAGTTCAGGTAAAAGATGGTGTACTTTCCACCACTGCTTTATCGCAAGGACAACGCAAGCGTCTGGCTTTGCTGACTGCATATTTGGAAGACCGTCCTATCTATTTATTTGATGAATGGGCATCAGACCAAGACCCGGTTTTCAAAGAAATTTTCTACACTCAGCTATTGCCAGAACTGAAAAGTAGAGGTAAAACCGTGTTGGTTATTAGCCACGACGATCGATATTTTTATCAAGGCGATCGCATCATCAAACTCGATTACGGCAAAATCCAATACGACAAACACTTGCACTAATTTTAGGGTGGGCATTGCCCACCACATTTAGATTACAATACTATTGAACAAATCGACCAATTCTTAAAAATTGTAGAGACTCTGTAAATGCGAGAACTGTATCCTCCTATCCAACCTTACAAACAAGGAAAATTACAAGTTTCTGACATCCATACAATCCATTTTGAAGAATCGGGCAACCCGGAAGGAAAGCCGATCGTATTGCTGCACGGTGGGCCAGGTGGTGGATGTCCGCCCTTTTATAGACAATATTTCAATCCAGAAAAATGGCGCTTGGTGATGTTCGATCAACGCGGTTGCGGTAAAAGTACACCTCATGCCGAATTGCGCGAAAATACCACTTGGGATTTAGTCAGCGACATTGAAAAACTGCGCGAACATTTAGGTATTGAAAAATGGGTTGTTTTCGGTGGCAGTTGGGGAAGTACTCTCACATTGGCATACAGCGAAACTCATCCAGAAAAATGTAAAGGATTGATCCTGCGTGGCATATTTATGCTGAGAGAAAAAGAACTGCGTTGGTTCTATCAAGAAGGAGCTAGCTATCTATTTCCCGATGCTTGGGAGGAGTATCTCAAACCAATTCCTCCCGAAGAAAGAAACGATATGATATCAGCTTACTACAAACGTTTGACCAGTGCAGACGCGCAGATTAGAATGGCAGCTGCTCGTGCTTGGTCAATTTGGGAAGGTAGCACAAGTACACTTCTGCAAGACCCAAATATAATGCAGAGATTTGGTGAGAGTACATTTGCGGAAGCGTTTGCCAGAATTGAGTGCCATTACTTTATAAATAAGGGATTTTTTGAAACGGAAGGGCAGTTACTTTTGAATGTCGATCGCATTCGCCACCTTCCGGCAGTAATCGTTCAAGGACGCTACGATATCCCCTGTCCGATGGTAACAGCTTGGGAACTGCATAAAGCTTGGTCGGAAGCCGAATTTATTGTTGTTCCCGATGCGGGACATTCGATGAGCGAAGCGGGAATTCGCAGCGCTTTGATAGTAGCAACAGACAAGTTTGCCAGTTTATAATTAATAAAAAATCAGCTAATTTTATAGGGTGCATTACACTGCGTTAGTTCACCCTATAAAAGCTTATCCGGCAGATCTTAAAAAAAATGTTAAATATTTCAGGAATTCTCGTCACCGAACAAGTGTATGAAAGCGGCAATTCCCTGGTTTATCGAGGCTACCAGCAGGAGTGCGATCGCCCCGTGATTCTCAAAATGCTAAAAGATGCCTATCCGTCACCGGAACGCATCGCTTGGATTAAGCGAGAATATGAAGTGACCCGCAATTTGAAGAAGCCGGGAGTCGTGGAAGCTTACGCCCTTGTTAGCGATCGCGATCGGCTGGTGATGGTTTTAGAAGACTTTGGCGGCGACTCTTTAGCCATTTTAAAACTTGCAGGCAAATTAAACTTAGAAGATTTTCTGAAATTAGCGATTTCCATCACCGAAACTTTAGCTGAAATTCACGCCGAAAATATTATTCACAAAGATATCAATCCTAGCAATATCGTCTTGAATCCCTCCACCGATATAGTCAAAATTATCGATTTTAGCCTCTGTACCGTACTTTCGCGAGAAACTACCTCATTCCGCAATCCCAATTTGTTGGAAGGTACGATAGCTTATATTTCTCCAGAACAAACAGGACGAATGAATCGGGCGATCGACTATCGCAGCGATTTTTATTCGTTAGGCGTCACATTTTATGAATTGCTCACAGGAGAGTTGCCGTTTCAAAGCGATGATTTCTTAGAATTAGTTCACTGTCACATTGCCAAACAACCGCAACCTCCTCACGAACTGCGAAAAGATTTGCCACCAATTGTCTCGGAAATTGTATTAAAGTTAATGGCAAAAAACGCCGAACAACGCTATCAATCTGCCTACGGAATTAAAGCTGATTTAGAAACTTGTTTGTCCGCTCTGCAAACCAAAGGGCAAATAGACTCATTCCCTCTCGCCAGTCAAGATGTTTCGGACAAATTTAAAATCCCCGAGAAATTGTATGGTAGGGAAAAAGAAGTAGAAATTTTACTGACAGCTTTTGAAAGAATTGTAGGGGTACGAGATTATGAAGCACAGCAGGCGGGAGAAGAGGAGAATATAATCTCTGAATCAAAAACCCAAAATCCCAAATCCCAAATAGAATTGATATTAGTCGCTGGCTATTCAGGCGTGGGTAAATCTGCCTTAGTGCGAGAAGTTCACAAACCGATTACTGCCAAACGAGGTAATTTTATTGCGGGCAAATTTGACCAGTACCAGCGCAATATTCCCTACTATGCGATCGCACAAGCATTCAATGACTTCTGCAATCAACTCCTCACCGAAAAATCAGCAATTTTAAATGTATGGCAGCAAAAAATCCTCGCCGCAGTCGGCAAAAACGGACAAGTTTTAATTGATGTTATACCGAACTTGGAAAAAGTTATCGGTAAACAGCCGCCCGTTGCTTCTGTGGGTACACAAGAAGCTCAAAATCGTTTCAATTTAGTCTGTCAAAAATTCGTCAAAGCAATTTGTCAACCAGAACATCCCCTAGTTTTATTCATCGACGACTTGCAATGGGCGGATAGTGCCTCCCTTAACCTAATCAAAACAATTATCAGCGATAAGGATATTCAAAATTTACTCATCATCGGGGCTTATAGAGACAACGAAGTAGATGCAACTCATCCGTTGATGATGAATGTAGAAGAAATCAAAAAACAGCAAATTATTGTCTCATTGATTCATATAAATAATCTCACATTATCAGATGTAAATGCTTTAATTGCTGATGCCTTATCCTGCCAACATAGTGTCAGTCAACCCTTGAGCGATTTGGTTTACTCCAAAACGCAGGGTAACGCCTTTTTTACAACTGAGTTTTTAATATCGCTAGCGGCTGAAGGTTTATTAACTTATTCCCAAAACGAGCGAAGGTGGCGCTGGGATGTGACAGAGATTCAAGCCAAAAACATCACCGAGAATGTGGTAGAATTCATGGCTGCCAAGATAGTAAAATTAGCACAAATTACCCAAAAAATATTGCAATTAGCTGCGTGTATCGGTAATTGTTTTGATTTATTCACTTTAGCAATTATCTCTCAAAGCCAACCGAGTAGCGTGTTGTCAGAGTTGTTTCCGGCGCTGCAAGAAGGTTTGGCGATCCCTGTGAATGAAAAATATCAATTGTTGGCGAGTGTAGATGATAGTTTAGCCAGCGAAGTAAAGTTTAAATTCCTGCACGATCGCGTTCAACAAGCCGCCTATTTTTTGATAAGAGAAACTCAAAAACAACAAACGCACTTGCAAATAGGACGTTTGTTGTTAGAGAATTGCGATCGCACAAGCTTAGACGAAAACATTTTTGATATTGTTAATCACTTCAATAAAGCAATAAACCTGATTTACGATCGATCTGAAAAAGTCAGATTAGCTGAATTAAACTTGCTCGCGGGTAAAAAAGCGAAAGCTGCGGCGGCTTACATTTCATCAGTTGAATATTTGAATGCGGGACTGAACCTCTTGGCAGGCGATCGCTGGCAAACTGAGTATGACATTAATTCTGTTCGCTTAACCTCTCCCCCAACCCCTATCCTACAAAAAGAGGGGAGTTTACTTCCCTCCTTCCCTTGCAGGGAAGGGGGGTTAGGTCTCCTCATCTTAGCGCTGCACGAAGAAGCAGCCGAAGCTGCATACTTTTCCGGCAACTTTGACCAGATGAACCAATTGGCAAATGTCGTCCAAAATCGCGCCAAAACAGTTCTGGAAAAAGTGAAAGTTTACGACCTCAAAATCCAAGCTGCCGTCGCGCAGGGTAAATACAAAGAAGCCATTAAAATTGGCCTGCAAGTACTGAAGATGTTGGGCTTAAAGCTGCCAAATTCGCCGCCAACACTGAATATTTTGATGGCACTACTAAGAACAAAATTAACTTTGTTAGGTAAAAGAATTGAAGACTTGGCAGAATTACCTGAAATGACATCTCCTCAATATTTAGCAGCCATGACTCTGCTATCTAGGATAACTTCTGCCGCCTATATAAATGCACAAGAACTTTTTTTGTTGATTACGCTATCGCAGGTTAATTTATCTGTCAAATATGGCAACACAATATTGTCTGCCGTTGGTTATGCTGCTTACGGAATAATTCTCTGCGGAGTGCTGCAAGATATCGAGTCTGGTTATAAATTTGGCAAATTAGCTTTAAGTTTGGTGCAACGGTTAAATGCTGAAAAAATTAAAGCCAAGGTATTCGATGGATTTGCCGCTCACATCATGCACTGGAAAGAGCATCTCAGGGAGACAATACCAATTTTAATTGAAAGTTATCAAAGCGGAGTAGAAACTGGAGAGTTTGAATTTGCTAGTTATGCTGCGTTTGCAGCGTGCGAACATTGTTATTTTAGCGGCTGCGAATTGATGGAAGTAGAACAGCAGACGGCGATATACAGTCAAGCCATAAGTCAAATCAAGCAAGAAAATCCTGCTAATTGGACTGCGATATATCGGCAGGTAGTTCTTAACTTGCTTGGTCAGGGTGAAAATCCCAAACTTTTAATTGGCGATGCTTACAACGAGGAGCAATGGCTACCGCAAGCTATTGCAGCAAATGACCGAACTGGGCTTCACTTTTTTTATCTAAATAAACTGATATTATGTTATCTGTTTGGGGATTATCGCCAAGCCGCACAAAATGCTGTTTTGGCGGAACAGTATTTAGATGGGGCGACCGGAACTGTAGCTGTCCCAATTTTTCATTTTTATGACTCTCTAGCTCATTTGAAGATATGGACTGATGCTTCTATTTCTCAAAAAAAGGCTTTCCTGAATCGTATAAATAAAAACCAAAAAAAGATGCGGAAATGGTCGCATCATGCCCCAATGAATCACCAGCACAAATTTTATCTGGTCGAGGCATTAAAAAGTGAAATTTTAGGGAAATTCGCCACAGCCATAGATTTTTATCAAAAAGCGATTAAATGTGCCAAAAATAACGGATTTATTCAGGAAGAAGCATTATCATATGAGCTAGCGGCAGAGTTTTATTTGGCGCGGGGCATGGATGAAATTGCACAGACCTACATGACTAAAGCCCATTATAGCTATGTGCGCTGGCAAGCGCAGGCAAAAGCCGCAGATTTGGAGCAAAAATACCCAGAATTTTTTGCCCAAAAGCCTCAAACTATAGCTAAGATTAGCACAACTACTTTAGACACCAGCACGCAAACATCTAATGCTTTAGATTTGACTAGCGTCTTCAAAGCTTCCCAAGCAATTTTGGGTGAAATTGTGCTAGAAACTCTGTTAGCAAAAGTCATGAAAATTGTGATTGAAAATGCAGGAGCAGAAAAGGGTTATCTGATTTTAAATCGCCCTGAATCGCCAGAAAAAGAGGATGGAGAATGGGTAATTGAAGCAGTGGGAAATCTGGCATCGGATGAAGTTTCAGTTTTACAGTCCCTACCTATTCAAAAGGTGGTCAGCAGCGGCGATAAGCCATTGATTTGTAATGCGATCGTCAATTATGTTATTCGTACCAAAGAAAGCGTTGTTTTGAACGATGCTGTCAATGAAGGAAATTTCATTAGCACAGCGTACATCGTCAAACAGCAGCCGAAGTCTGTGTTATGTGCGCCGCTACTCAATCAAGGCAAACTTATAGGTATCTTATATCTAGAAAATAATCTAACTACAGGAGTATTTACACCAGATAGATTGGCAGTGTTGAATATATTAGCATCGCAAGCAGCTATTTCCATTGAAAATGCCAAACTTTACGCTCAAGTGCGCCACAGCGAAGCAAAATTAACTCAACTATTAGAAGCCTTACCCGTCGGCGTTTCTGTTCATAACCCGACTGGCAAACTTTCCTATATCAATGAAAAGGGAAAGCGTTTACTAGGTGAAAATGTTAGATCGGAGGAGACAGGAGAAATATTAAATTCGGCCAATCGAGTTTATATTGCGGGAACCGATCGCCTCTACCCGAGCGAGCAACTGCCAGCCTTGCGAGCTTTAAAGGGGGAAACTGTGACAGTTGATGATATGGAAATTCACCAAAAAGACCGGATAATTCCTTTGGAAGTACGTTCAATCCCGGTTATTGACGAACGCGGAAACATTCTCTACTCTATCAATGCTTTTCACGATATCACAGAGCGCAAACAGGCAGAAAAAGTATTGGCAGATTACAATCGTACTTTAGAAATGCAAGTCCGGGAACGTACCCAAGAACTATCGCAAGCACTTGAAGATCTGAAAGCTACCCAAGAAGAATTAATTCACTCAGAAAAAATGGCAGCTTTGGGGCAATTAGTGGCTGGTATCGCTCACGAAATTAACACTCCTTTAGGTGCAATTCGAGCTTCTAGCGGTAACTCTGCCAAAGCGCTTGAGGAGTCGCTAACTCAAATTCCCCAACTATTCCAACGCCTGGATAGCCAACAACAAGCCGATTTCTTCGCCTTGCTCGATCGCTCGGTGCGTAGCAATACTCAAATCACCACGAAAGAACAACGCCAATTAAAAAAAGCTTTAATTCAGCAGTTAGAAGAAAAGGAAATTGCCAATGCCAGAAACATTGCCGACAACTTGGTTGATATGGAAATTTACGATCGCATCGATCCATTTTTACCTTTGCTGAAACATACCGAAGCCAACTGGATTTTGCAACTCGCGTACAACTTGTCTCGCCTGCAAAGTAACAGCAAAAATATTCTCATCGCCGTCGAACGCGCCTCCAAAATTGTGTTTGCGCTCAAAAGCTATACCCGCTACGACTCTAGCGGCTCCAAACAGGTAGCGCAAATTAGCGATGGTCTGGAAACGGTGTTAGAACTATATCACAATCAACTTAAGCAGGGGATCGAAGTCGTCCGGAATTACCAGCCATTACCTGCGATCGCCTGCTATCCCGACGAACTGATGCAGGTGTGGACAAATCTAATTCACAATGCCATCCAAGCGATGCAGAGTAAAGGCAGACTGGAAATAGGCGTTCTTCAGCAGGAGGATTATGCGATCGTGCAAGTGATAGACTCTGGTTGTGGGATTTCCCCAGAGATACTACCGCGAATATTTGAACCTTTCTTTACCACCAAACCTCCTGGTGAAGGAAGCGGCTTAGGGTTAAATATTGTTAAAAAAATTATCGATAAGCACGAAGGTCGAGTAGAGGTAGAAAGTAAGCCGGGACAGACTGTATTTAAGGTATGGTTGCCCATTGGCCAAAACAGCGATCGCGATAATCCGAAAATCCGGGCAAATTAACTATGTCTAACAAAGCCATTTTATGCGTTGATGACGAACTCTTAATTTTAGAAAGCCTGAAAGAGCAGTTACGCAGGATATTTGGCAACAAATATCTGTATGAAGTAGCCGAAAGCGGTAACGAAGCCTGGGAAATTCTTCATGAATTGCAAGCAGATGATGTCGAAGTTTTAGTTATTATTACCGATTGGCTCATGCCAGGAATGAAGGGTGATGAATTCTTGATTAAAGTTCATCAAAAATTCCCCAAAATCATCAAAATAATGCTAACCGGTCAAGCCGACGCAACAGCTATAGAGCGAGCCAAAAAAGAAGCCAACCTTTTCTGTTGTTTACGCAAACCCTGGACTGAACAAGAATTAGCCCAAACCATTCTTTCTGGACTATAACAGATGAGTACCAGTGCAATTATCTGTGTTGACGATGAGCCATTCGTTTTACAATGTCTCAAGGAGCAATTAAAGCGTTTCCTGGGAGATACTTATCTTATTGAAATCGCTGAAACCGGAGAAGAAGCTTTAGAGATAGTCGAACAATTGCAGGCAGAGGGAATAGAAATTCCTTTGGTAATTGCCGATCAAATTATGCCAGGAATGAAAGGCGATGAACTGCTGATTAAGCTGCACAAAAAATATCCTAAAACTTTGAAAATTTTATTAACCGGACAGGCAAGCGCCGATGCTGTGGGTAATGCCGTCAATTATGCTAACCTTTATCGTTATATTGCCAAACCTTGGGACAAGACAGACCTCTGTTTGACCGTTAAAGAAGCGATTCGCAGTTACTTTCAAGATAAACAACTGGAAGAACAAAATCAAACTCTCCAAAAAATTAATTACGAACTGGCACAATTAAACAGTTGTTTAGAACAAAAAATTGCCGTCCGAACTCAGGAACTTCAACAAGCAAAAGAAGCCGCCGATCGCGCCAATCGTGCCAAAAGCGAATTTCTTTCCAAGATGAGTCACGAACTGCGAACACCACTAAACGTCATCTTGGGGTTTACCCAAGTGCTGAACCGCGATTTACGATTATCCGTTGAGCAGAAAGAACATTTGGATATCATCAGTAGCAGCGGCGAACATTTACTGTCATTAATTAACGATATTCTGGAATTATCGAAAATCGAGGCAGGTAGGGTAACGCTGACTGAAAATAGCTTTGACCTGCGCTGCCTGCTAGGAACTCTTGAAGATATGTTCCAACACAAAGCTCAATCCAAAGGTTTAGAGCTAATTTTTGAAATCTACCCAGATATTCCCCAATACGTAAAAGCAGACGAATCCAAATTGCGTCAAATCTTGATTAACCTGTTGGGAAATGCCATCAAATTTACAGAAAAAGGTAGTGTAAAGTTGCAAGTAAAAGCTCATGGTTCATCGCTATTAAGAATAAACAATCAAGCATCAACCATTAACAATTATCGTCTGTTGTTTGAAGTGGAAGATACTGGCCCCGGCATTGACCCTGAAGAAATAAACCTCCTATTCGCACCTTTCGGACAAACCGAAACAGGTCGAAAATCTGAGCAAGGAAGCGGATTGGGTTTACTAATTAGCAAGCAATTCCTACAACTGATGGGAGGAAATATCAGCGTTAGCAGTAGCGTGGGTATAGGCACAACTTTTAAATTCGATCTACCCCTGCACGTCACATCAACTGATGAAATTCGGACTGCCCAGGAAATCCCTAAAGTAATTCAACTAGCACCAATGCAACCAACTTATCGCATCTTGGTAGTTGATGATATTAAAGTCAGCCGCCTGCTGGTAGTCAAACTGCTAACATCTATTGGATTTGAAGTACAAGAAGCTGCGAACGGTCAAGAAGCAATTACTTTGTGGGAAAGTTGGCAACCTCATTTAATTTTTATGGATATACAAATGCCAGTCATGGATGGGTACCAAGCTACTAAACACATCAAAGGACATCATCTCGGTAAGGATACTGCGATCGTAGCCATAACTGCCAATGCCTTTGAAGAAGATCGGATTGCTATTTTAAAGGCAGGTTGCGATGCTTTTATCAGCAAGCCTTTTTCTGTAGAAGTAGTTTTAGAAAAGATCGCTAGATATTTAGGAGTGCGCTATCTTTATGAAGAAGAAACCACCTATTCGCAATTGACTTCGGCTTGATAAACTTGGTGTTCGATATTTACAAACCTCCGAGCGCGATCGAAAAAAAAGCCAGAGCATATCTGCTCTGGGCTTTATGTGTTTGCGTGAGGAGTAAGATGTATCTATTACAGCACTTAGGCAAAGAAACCCGGTTTCTATGAAAAATCCTGGGTTTGGCAACGATAAATCTCCGAAAAAACCGGGTTTATGGCCTGTCTTGCATAAGTTCTGTATCACCACCATATTGCTCGATCGATATGACGATGTTGTGACATAGATATTTCCATTCTGTGTCAGTACGTGCAGGTAAATAAACTTTAAAGATAGGGCGACGGGGCAAGGCTTCCCGCCCGCTATTTTTGATCTTATTTACACTCACCTACTTACTTTTCCAAAAGTATAAGTCTAAGAAAATAGCGGTAAGCAGAGAAAAAGAATCCATCCTGCTAACAGGAAAAAAGCCGATAAACCGAGCATAATCTCTAAAGACCATTGGATATTCAAGCTACCTAGAAGCGGAGTAGCAGAAATAAGCAACAGGACAATGAAAAGCAAAAATAGTAGAAGCATACTTTTTCTCGAAACGCTACTGGAAAGCCTCTACACATTAGCATAGCTTAGAAAACAGGACTTGCACTTCATCTTAAGGGTGAGCCGTAGCAGTAATCGAGGTATAGTTGCCTAGCGACTTCCGCCCGATCGCGTCGGTACAGGTGGAGGCGGTTCTTTTTGCTTTTTTGCAAAAACATCGATCGTCAAAAAACCCGACAAAATCTTAATGTTAGTTTTAAGTTCTGTGCTAATTCGTAAAGAACTATCACTTGGTAACTCTGTGGCGATCGCATCTGGAAAACTTGTTTGTGCATTCAAAGTATTGGCATTTACCGCTGGCATCAATACGATCGCCACGACTGCGCTACTATTGGCTAAGCTAGATAAAAAATTGTTATTAAAAAAACTTAACCTCATTTTTAAACACCCAAAAAAGACAACCTGATATGTTTTAAATATTTCAGGCTGCTTTTGGTGATAGTTTAGATGTGTAGTAAGACTCACGGCGATCGGCACTACCTTTGGTGCAATACACACCTGTGAAAGTGCCTACACGTTTGCTGCGCTTTGCCAGCGGATGAACTACAACTAGAAAATATGCCGACAATTTTCCCGTTCTGTGTATGAAGTTAGCGATCGCAAATCCAGCCGAATTCGCCAAAGCCTTCGCCAGTCTAACCGACAGACAGTATGAAGTATTGCAAAAAGTCTTGGCAGGCGAAAAAGATGCTTCCATCGCCGCCGAACTGCACATCACCAAAGATACAGTCAGAAAACATATTGAAAATATATGCAAGGCGTTTGGTTTGAACGACCCGGAAGAACCCGGTTCCTCACACCGCGCCGAACTGATTTCTATAATTGCTAAATACAGACCGGATTTATTTAAAGAAAAGCATCAAAATATCAAAAATTCCACATCTGTCTTGCTCAGTTCCTATCGGGCCACCGACTCAGATATGATGCTGATGACTAAGTTAGATGCTGCCTTAAAAAAGAACGGCTACCAAGTTTTTTCCGCCACTGGCAATTTGCGAATGGCTAGAAATGGGCTACAGCAAATCTATACAGCACTTAATAGTTGCGATTGCTTGCTGCTGCTATTGTCGCCGCTTTCTGCTTCCAGCGAAATGGTGACGGAAGAAGTGAGATTGGCGAAGACAAGGTACACTTCGACGGACGATCGCAAACCGATTATCGTCCCCATTTATATTAACTGTCCTTTCAGTTTGCTCAACCACGACTTGCGCGGTTATCTGCAAGGAATACCCCACTACGAATGGCGATCGCCCGACGATACAAACATCATTATTCAAACCGTTTTAAAGTTATTGGCATTAGGTGAAGAATCCGATCAGAGGCAGTTTACCAATTATCGATCGCCAATTTTCAACTATCAATTTCCCACCCAGCACGCAGTCACCCCCAATTATCCACCCCAACCAGTTGCAGAACCGGAATTACCCAGAGGACAAGTAGAACTTGCTTCTGCATTTTATGTGGAAAGAACGGGTATTGACGATCGATGTTACGAAGCGATCGTCAAACCAGGCGCGTTAATTCGCATCAAAGCAGCGCGGCAAATGGGGAAAACCTCCCTAATGGCGAGAATTCTGCATCGAGCATCCCAACAAGGCTATCGTACCGTACCTTTAAGCTTTCAATTAGCCGATAGTAAAATATTCACAGATTTAGACCTTTTCTTGCGTTGGTTTTGTGCCAACGTTGCTCTACAACTAGATTTACCAGATCGTTTGACCGAGAATTGGAACAGCATTTTTGGCAGCAAAGTCGCGTGTAAATCTTACTTTGAACGTTATTTACTCACCCACGATACCAGCCCTTTAGCCTTGGGTTTAGATGAAGTAGATGTCATATTTAGATATCCCGAATTAGCGGCTGATTTTTTTGCCTTATTGCGAGCATGGCATGAAGAAGCTAAAAATCGAGAAATCTGGAAAAAACTGCGTTTGGTAGTAGTTCATTCCACAGAAGTTTACGTGCCGATGGATATCAATCAATCACCATTTAATGTGGGGTTACCGATAGAATTACCGGAATTTAACGCACAACAGGTACGAGAACTTGCCTTCAGACACGGATTACCTTGGAGTGTTGCTGATGTTGAACAACTAATGGCAATGGTAGGCGGACATCCTTATTTAGTGCGCTTGGCTCTTTATCACATTGCCAGAAAGGAAATTGCGATCGAACAACTTCTCGAAACAGCACCTACCGACGCTGGACTCTACAGCGACCATTTGCGACGCCACTTGTGGCATTTAGAACAATATCCCGATTTAGCAGCCGCTCTCAAAAAAGTAGTGGATGCCGATGTTCCCGTACAATTAGAGTCTCTACAGGGATTTAAGCTGCACAGTATGGGACTTGTCTATCTCCAAGGCAATCAAGTTACACCGCGCTGCAATTTATACCGTTATTATTTCCGAGTTCGCTTATCCTGAACGCCTCGCAAAAATAGATTGAAAAAAAGGGTGTAAAGCCTCATTCTAAGCTTTGTCCGATCGTTGCTCAGCCAATCCAAAATCCAAAATCCTGGCATCGGCAGACCTCTTGCACAATCCCTAAAACACAGGACTTGACACTCTCCCGTTAAGCTGAGGCTATAACGGGAGATTCTTGCTTCAATGAGCGACCTTGCTTGAACATTGTTTCCAAGTTCAGGTAGAGGGTCATCTCTCCACAAGCGTTAATTTCGGTATGCCCTACCGTATTTG